>NZ_JAWLFK010000068.1:0-8026 GCF_041685615.1 Thioalkalivibrio sp. | reverse complement strand
GCCGCAACCCCTGTGGACCCGAGATGGTGACGATGTCCTTCCACTTCTCGTACCGCTTCTGAACTTCAGCAGGCGCGGCCGCAAGGTTCTTTTCTACCCTCGTGTGTTCGAAGACGGCCCACATACCAAAGAAAGCATGTATACCAAATATGGTATGCCAAATTCCGTACCTCGACCGGCGTTGCGTCTGCGACGCCGCACCGTATCCATCTCTACCTGGTCCTGGATGATCAGGCCGTTTCTTTTTGTCGGTAATAATTGACTTCTACCGGCATAACGGAACAGCATGCCGGCATGGGTACACGCGCAGAAGCCATCCTCGATCTCGCACGCAAACGCGGACTGATCCGGCCGCGCGACCTGGAGCCACTGGGCCTGCCGAGGGTCGCGCTGACGCGCCTCGTCCGTCAGGGTGCGCTCACGCGGATTGCACGCGGCCTCTATGCGCTGCCGGACCGGCCTGTCTCGGAACACACCGCGCTGGCCGAGGCCGCGCGCAAGCATCCGCGGGCCATCGTGTGCCTGCTCTCGGCGCTGCGTTTCCACAATCTAACTACCCAGTCACCGTTCGAGGTCTGGTTGGCGATCCCCAACAAGGCCCGCGCTCCCCGAATCGACTACCCGGCCCTGCGCGTTGTCCGCTTTTCCGATCCTCTCCTTGCCGAAGGCGTCGAGGAGCACTTGATCGAAGGGGTTCCGGTACGCGTCACCGGTATTGCCAGGACGGTCGCAGACTGCTTCAAGTACCGCAACAAGATTGGCCTGGATGTCGCCCTGGAGGCCCTGCGCGAGGCCTGGAGTGGGAAGCGGGTCCGCATGGACGAACTCTGGCAGTTTGCCAAGCTGTGCCGGGTCGGCAATGTCATGCGCCCGTATCTGGAGAGCCTGCCGTGAGCCCCAAGAACCTCTCCGCTTCGGTCCGTGCCCGCCTGCTCGAAAACGCCCGAAACCATAAGCAGGACTACAATCTCGTACTCACCCGCTATGCCCTGGAACGATTCCTGTATCGCCTGAGCACCTCCTCCCATGCAGACCAGTTCCTCTGCTCAAGGGCGCCTTGTTGTTCGATCTGTGGTTCGACATCCCGCACCGTCCGACGCGTGACGCCGACCTCCTGGGCTTCGGGTCAGCCGATATGCCGCACCTTGAGGCGGTGTTTCGGGATCTCTGTGCGGTGGAGCAGGACGATGGAATCCGCTTTCAGGCCGACTCGGTACACGCGGAGGCGATTCGCAAGGAGGCCAGCTACTCCGGTGTGCGGATCACATTGATGGGGCTGCTGGACGGCGCGCGCTGCCACACGCAGATCGATGTGGGCTTTGGCGATGCCGTGACACCGGGCCCCGACACCATCGAGTTCCCGGTGATATTGCCGGACATGCCTGCCCCCAGGCTTCGCGCCTATCCCCGCTCGACCGTGGTCGCCGAAAAGCTGGAGGCACTGGTGTCGCTCGGCATCGTCAACAGTCGTATGAAGGATTACTTCGATCTCTGGATCTTGTCGCGCTATACCGATTTCGACGGCGAGATTCTGTGCCAGGCGATTCGCGCAACATTCGAACGCCGCATGACACCGCTGCCGGATGGCACCCCGTTCGGCCTGAGCGACGACTTCGCACAGGACCGATCGAAGCAGATCCAGTGGCAGGCATTCCTGAACAAAAACGCCCTGGCGCACCTCCCGCTGTCCGATGTGGTTACGGACCTGCAAGCCTTCCTGTCGCGCCCGCTGCACGCGGTCAAACAACGGGCGGATTTTCCGAAAACCTGGCATGCCGGGCATGGCTGGACGCTCACCAGATAACTCGCCGTTCAATCGGCTTCTCCCTGGCGGGCATCCCCGCAACGCCGGACCCCCAACTCCGTGGCATCATCCCTCCCATGAGCGTTCGCCGTATCCTGCGCATGGGACATCCCGACCTGCGTCGCACCTGCGACCCGGTAGCCGAAGCCGATTTTGGCAGCCCCGGTCTGCACGCCCTGGTGGACGACCTGGTCGACACCATGCACGCCAGCGAAGGACTCGGTCTGGCCGCCGCCCAGATCGGCGTGCCGCAACGCGTCGCCGTGATCGAGATCCAGCCCGGCAACGCCCGCTACCCCGGTGCCGTACCGACCGGCCGCCTGATACTCGTGAACCCCGAGGTCACCGTGCTCGACCCGACGCCGCAGTGCTACTGGGAAGGCTGCCTCTCCGTCCCCGGCCTGCGCGGCGAAGTCGCCCGGCCGTGCCACATCGCCGTGGATTACTACGGGCCTGACGGCACACCCCGCCACCTGGAACCCGAAGGCTTCCTCGCCACCGTGTTCCAGCACGAGATCGACCACCTCGACGGCACCCTGTTCATCGACCGGGTGACCGACACCACCCGCCTTGCCTTCCTCGACGAATACCGCGAGTACCACGCGACAGCCTCGTCAAAGCCCACGTAAGCCAGCCCCTGCTGGCCATCCGAATGGGCCCGGCTTCCTCCGGCCACGAGGAGCGTACCGTCGACCGCCGATACAGAATGCGTCGGTAGCCGACATTCCCCTCAATAGTGATATCGGCAGGAGATGATCGTGATAGACGAATCCTCCACCGCATATACAAGTCGATTGGTATCATCAATCCGACGCGACCAGAAACCTGCCAGGTTCTCCTTGAGGGCTTCCGGCTTGCCAATGCCTTCGAGTGGAGACCGCTTCGCGTCTTCTATCAACTTGTTGATCCGCTTCAGGGTCTTCTTGTCCTGGCGTTGCCAGTAGAGGTAGTCAGTCCATGCTTCGTCGGTCCAGCAAAGCAACCGACTACTCATCCCCATCTACCAACGCACGCTCGGTTGCCTTTCCGGCCTTGTATTGCGTAATGGACCTGTTGAGGTGCTCTGCATTGGCAGGGGAACGCAAAAGATGCACGGTTTCCATCAGGCTGTTGTAGTGATCCAGCGACATGACCACCGCATCCTCCGAATCACGGCGCGTAATCACCGTGGTGTCGGCATCGTTGACCACCCCATCCAGTACTGCCTTAAGCCCGTTGCGAGCCTCGGTGAATGAAACAATCTTCATGGCGCCCTCCTGTACGTTGAATTGTACAAGTATAGGTGGGGCGGCCTACATGTACAACCTGTTGTACATCCTGTGCCACTGCGTCGCCACAGCGCACGGCCAGCTGCAGATGCGTGCCGCGCGCGCTCGGAGTCAGCCAGTAGCAGCCCTCGCAGGACAACCCCGCCAGCGCGCGTCAGCCGAGCAGCCGCGGCGGGACGGCGGCAGAACCCCGGCCACCCGTACATGCCAGCGGTAGCGATCGGGCCTGACGCGGGTAATGGACTCGATGGCCTCACTGTAGGCGGCGAACGCCTTCACCCGGGCCATCAACTCGAACACCGCTTCCGGAGCGGCACCGATCCCCACCTCGTGGTGGATCACCGACATCGCCCGCCGCCCCGGGGGTGCAGGATGGCGCGCCGGGCGCACCGGCGGCACAAGCGTGACAGAGCACGGTGCTATACAGAATCGGTATATCACCGTTTTCGCGGAATTGGCGTGACGGGAGGAGCGACCACGCGTGGCCCGGAATCGGGCTTCCCGTGGGAGCCGTGGCGGCGTTCCCTGGTACGATCCGGCCAGAGGTTAACGGAGAGCCGGTGTGGAAACGCTCATAGAAGCGAATCAGGCGGTGGTGGTCTGCGGCATTCTGGAGGATGCACAGGGGCGGATCTTTCTGGCGCGTCGCGGAGCCGATCAGGCGCTGGCGGGGTATTGGGAGTTCCCCGGGGGCAAGGCGGAGGCGGGTGAGAGCCTCGAGGCCGCGTTGTGCCGCGAATTCCGTGAAGAGCTGGCGATGGAGCTTCGAGTGGGGGAAGAGATCGGGCGCACGCCGATTCCGGGTAATGGGGGCCTCGAGTTGGTGGCACTGCGCGCGTGGACGGAAGACGAGAGCCCGGTGCTGACGGTGCACGATCGCTGGTGCTGGATGTCACCACTGGAGGCTCGCGGGCTTGATCTCGCGCCCGCGGACATTCCATTGCTCGAATCGTTTATTGCCGGACGTTCCGCATGAGCCGAGAGGACGCCGCCAAATCCCTGTCTGGGGTGCAATGGGTCGGCCTGCATGAACGGCTGGATACGCCGCGGGTTCGCCAGGCGCTGGAGGCCCTGGGGCTGGAGGAGCATGCCCGCTGGAGCCAGGGCCTGGAGGGCGACGATCTGGCGATGAGCCTGGTCCCCGAGCTGGCGCAGCGGCTCGCGGAGCGTGCGGGTGGGCTGCGCGAAAAGGGACACGAGGACTGGACCCGGGCCGTGCAGGGGCTGGCGGATGCGCTGGCGGCGGCGGGGCATCCGCTGTCCGGGATCGAGGAAGACCTTCCGCAGCCGCCGTTTCGGCAGTTGCTGGAGGTGCGTTCCCCGGCGGCCGAGCAGGTCGGGCAGCAGGAGACGCCAAGGCCGGATGTTCCGCTGGCCCTGTCCAGCCTGCTTACCGGTTCGGATCGCACACCGAGTCTAGTCACGCAGATCGAGAAGGAGCTGGCCAGTGCGGAGCGGGCCGACTGGCTGGTGTCCTTCATCAAGTGGAGCGGGATTCGCGCCCTGCGCGAGACGCTGAAACGCTTCACCGAGACCCCGACGGCCGATGGCTCGCCCAGGCTGCGGATCGCGACGACCTCGTACCTCGGGGCCACCGATCTCAAAGCGATCGAGTTTCTGCTAAGCCTGCCGAACACGGAGATTCGGGTCTCGTACGACACGCACCGCACGCGCCTGCACGCCAAGGCCTACCTGTTCCACCGCAACACCGGCTTCGGTAGCGCCTACATCGGCTCGGCGAATGTCTCGCGGGTGGCGATGGATGAGGGCCTGGAGTGGACGGCCAAGGTGAGCGAGTACGAGCTCCCGCACCTGTGGCGCCAGATCCAGACCTCGTTCGAAGCGCATTGGGCAGACCCGGCGGAGTTCGAACCGCTTACCACGGATAACCTTCCCCGCCTGCAACAGGCACTAGAGTCGGAATCCAGCTCGGGGCCCGGGGCGCAGAAAGGCGCCACCGCGTTCTTCGATCTGCGGCCGTATGCCTTTCAGCAGGAGATCCTGGAGGATATCCAGCGAGAACGCCGTTCGGGGATCGACCGCCATCTGGTCATCGCCGCCACCGGGACCGGCAAGACCATGATCGCCGCGTTCGACTATCGGCGCTTTGCACGTGAGCAAGCGGATAAGGGGCGCCCGTCGTTGCTGTTCATCGCCCACCGCGAGGAGATCCTGCGTCAGGCAATGGCGAGCTTCCGTCAAGTACTGCAGGACCACGAGTTTGGCGATGTGCTGGTGGGCGGGACGCGTCCGAGTCAGGACCGCCACCTGTTCTGTACGGTGCAGAGCTGGAATGCGCGGGACCTCGACCGGCTGGCCCCGGAGCATTTCGATTACGTGGTGCTGGATGAGGCGCACCACAGTACGGCCGGCAGCTACCAGCGCATCCTCGAGCATGTGCGGCCCAAGTGCCTGCTGGGCCTGACGGCGACGCCAGAGCGCGCAGATGCCGACGACATCCGCAAACACTTCGGCCAGCGTTACACGCATGAGATCCGCCTGCCGGATGCGATCGAGCGTCGGCTTCTGGTGCCGTTCCATTATTTCGGGGTGGCCGACCACGAATCCGTGGACCTGAGCCGGGTGCGCTGGCGGCGCGGGGGCTATGACGCCGAAGAACTGGAAGACGTGTTCACCGGCAACCAGGCGCGGGCCGATTGGGTGTTGCGGCAGGCCCATGAACACGCGACGGACCTGGGCTCGGTTCGCGGGTTGGGGTTTTGCATCAGCTGCGACCATGCCCGGTTCATGGCCGAGCATTTTTCGGCCAAGCAGGTGCCCAGCGCGGTGCTGACCGGCGAGAGCTCGGACCACGAGCGGCAGTCGGCACAGCGCGACCTGCGCGAGGGGCGCATCCGCTTCATCTTTACGGTGGATCTCTACAACGAGGGCGTGGACCTGCCGGAGGTGGACACCGTCTTGCTGCTGCGCCCGACCGAGAGCCTGACGGTCTACCTGCAGCAGATGGGCCGCGGCCTGCGGTTGCACGAGGGCAAGCCACACCTGACCGTGCTGGATTTCGTGGCGCCGCAGGATCGGCGTTTTCGTTATGCCGATCGGTTCCGGGCCTTGAGCGCGCGGCCGGAGAAGCGGGTGGATCACCAGATCCAGGAGGGCTTCCCCTGGCTGCCCAGCGGCTGCCTGATCCACCTCGACCGCCTGGCCACCCAGCGGGTCCTCGACAACATCCGTGCACAGATCAACCGCCAGCGCCCGCAGATCGTGCGCGAGCTGAAGGCCTGTTTCCAGGAGGACATCGACTCCGCGAGCCTGCCCAAGATGCTCGACTGCCTGCATATGGATGATGCCGAAGACCTGCTGCGCAAGGACCTGCCCTCCCGGCTGCGCGCGGACTGCGGAGGGGAATCGACGGAGGCGCTGGGGCCCTATGCCGGCAGCCTCAAACGCGGGCTGCAGCGCCTGGCGCGGTGTGACGATCGGCAGTTGCTGGAAACCCTGCAGACCCATCTGGCGCAGCCGGCGGCGAACGTGGAACAGCTTGCCGAAGAGGATCGGCTTCGACTGTCCCTCGTCCACAGCACGCTATGGGGCAAGACACGTCCGGGGGATGGGGACCTCTCCGCCGTGGACGGCTTCATCCGCGAACAGCGCCCCCTTTACCGTGACCTCCAGGAAGTCGCTGCCTGGCGACGCGAGCGCATCGTCCCCGCGAGCGGCATCACCTTCCCGGAGCAGACCGGTCCGCTGGAACTGCACGCGTCCTATACCCGCGAGCAGATCCTGCTGGCGCTGGGGCTCGGGAGCCTGGAAAAGCCCATCACCCAGCAGGAGGGTGTCCGGCACGTACCGGAACGGCGTGTGGATGCGCTGTTCGTCACCCTGGAAAAATCCGAGCAGGAGTTCTCCCCCACCACCATGTACGAGGACTACGCCCTCAACGAGCGGCGGTTCCACTGGCAGTCGCAGTCCGGCACCTCCCCCACCTCGGAGACCGGGCAGCGTTACATCCACCACGAGGCGCGTGGCTACACCCCCATGCTGTTCATTCGGCGGGCCAAGCGTGATGCGACGGGCCTCAGCGAGCCATTCACCTTCTGCGGCCCGGTGCGCTACCAGCGCCACGAAGGCAGCAAGCCGATGAGCATCGTCTGGGAGCTGGAGCACGAGCTGCCCGCGCGGCTCCTGCACCTCGCCCGTCGGACGGTGCTGTAAAGGAAGAAGAGGTGTCCAGGCTTGCTTGCGGGCTACCCGCCTGGAGATTTTCTCTCAGGCGGGTAGCGCGGCCTGCAACTCCCGCAAGGCGGGCAGATATCCCGGCAGCCGGGAGTAGAGTTGCTCGGCCAGCTTCTCGTCGTAGGTGTGCGAGGCGCGGTTCCGGTCATCCAGCATGGCGAGCCAGATGGCCTCATCCGATATCCAGCTTTGGCTCAGAGCCAATCGCAGGCAGGATCGCGGCGACGCGCACTCCAGCCCTTCGGGCACAGCGGCTGCCTTTACGGATTTCCACGCCAGTTCGAAGGTGAATTCGAAACGCTGGATGCTGGCATCCCGGGCCAGGTCGCTGGTGGGTGCCTGCAGGGCTTCTTCAAGCCGGCCGAGGGCCTTGGCGAAACTGTCGTGGACGGTGGTCAAAGCGGGATTCCCTCGCTCTCGATTTCCTTGCGCAATTCATCGCTGACTTCGGTCATGTCAACGAGGTCGAAGGTGTAGAGGGTGCGCAGGTCCTCGATGCGCCCGCGGAGTCGGCCCCAGTCGCTGACGGAAACCTCTCTGGCCGGGAGTACGGCGAGGTCGATATCCGAGTTCCACCGCGCGGTGCCGCGCGGCCAGGAGCCGAACCAGAACACCTGTGCATCCTGGCCGAACTCTTCGCGCACGAGTTCCGCAGCCGCATGCGCGAGGTGGTTCACGCGTTCGCGAGGCGGGAGTGCCTCTGCCGTGTTTCCGGTGCTGGCGTGGAGGGTCGATGCCATGTTTCGGACCGCCTTGGGCT
>NZ_JAWLFK010000031.1:0-31625 GCF_041685615.1 Thioalkalivibrio sp. | reverse complement strand
CCTCCGGCATCATCCGTGATCGCCGTGCGTTTGCACGATGACACGGTTGCGCCCCTCGTTCTTGGCGCGATAGAGCAGATCGTCCGCCCGCGCGACCAGTTCCCCGGCATCCGGCCAGGGGCTGGTGGTCACTACCAGGCCGATCGACACCGCCAGCGAGAGACGCTCGCCCTTCCAGTGGAGCGAGGCATGCTCCACCGCGCGGCGGATCCGCTCCGCCAAATCCACCGCCGCCTCAAGCTCCAGGTCCGCCGCCACCACGAGGAATTCCTCGCCGCCCATCCGTCCGGCGTACTGCTCGGCGCTCAGCTCCCCGCGCAGGATCTCGGCAAAGCTTTCCAGCGCGAAGTCGCCGGCGGCATGGCCGTGGGTGTCGTTCAGGGCCTTGAAGTCGTCCAGATCGAGCATCATCACGGCGAGCGAGCGCGCCTCCTCGCCGACACTCTCGGCCATCCCCTCCACGCAGTCGATCACCCGACGGCGCGAGAACAGGCCGGTCAGCGCGTCCTCCAGGGCCAGACGTTCCAGTTCCGCGGTCAGGCGCTCGCGCTCGTGGACCTCGTCGGACAGGGCGTTGTTGAGCTGGGCGAGGTGCTCGGCCTGCTCGCGCAGTTGGCGGTTGGCTTCCTGAAGGTCGGCCTGCATGCGATCGCTCATGCGCATCATGCGCCGCTGCGCGCGGTAGCTCTCGGAGTAGGCCTTGGCCAGCACCTTCACACCATCCGCCACGGCATCCAGCGCCTCCAGCATCTGCTCGGAGCGCTGCATGATCGCCTTTTCCTGTTCGAACAGGGAGAAGTCCGCGAGACCGTCCATGTCCTGCCCGTCGCAGGGCCGGTTCGAGGGATCCATGGGGTCGTCGCGCGAGGGGGCGGTCATGTCAGCGGACACATGCGGTAGTCAGCGTATTCGAAGTCCTCGGAGAAATCCTCGCCGAACTCCTCCATGGTTTCGTCATCCTCGTGGTAGCACCAGTTGATCCGGACCTTCAGCCCGGCCTCGGCCCCGTCTTCCAGGATCTGGAACATGTTCATCAGGGCCTTCGCGGTCGACGAGTTGAAATAGATCATTTCCACCGTGAATTCCACCTCGTCGCTGGCTCGATCCTCGATCGCCTGCCGCAATCCCTGGGTCAGCGGGCCATAGAAGTTGGCCGCATCCTCGGGGTAGGACTCGCCCGACAGCCGGTACTTCCCGGCGGAGAAATCGAACTCCACCGCGGGGGTCCGGTCGGTTGCCTCGTGCTCAATGGTTTCGACGACTGCCATCAGATGTAGGCCTTCAGGACAAAGTAGGAATGGGCGTCGGAAATGTGCTGGAAGTCGAACTGGATCGGCTCGCTCGCTCTCCGTGCGATCTCGATGAGTCCGATGCTGCCACCCTTGCTGCCCTCGTCCGGCGGCTCGCGCAGCTTTTCCTTGTAGAAGCGGCGCAGTTCATCGCTGTCCATCCCCGCCAACTCGCGCAGGCGCGCGGCCAGCGTGTCGGCATCCTGACGCCCGATCACGTTGCCGCAGATCACGAAGAACCGACCATTCTCCGACCCGACCGTGATCATCCCCGAGCTCAACTCGATGGGTGGCTCGGCATCGTGCTCGATCCGCTCGGCCGAATAGCGAATGATGTTCTGCACCTGTTCCACGAAGACCGAAAACACCCGGTTCACGGTCTTCGTGTCCGTGGATTCGAGCCGGATCTTCTGGCGCAGCGCGTCCCCCAGGGCCTTCAGGATGCCCTCGGAGATATACCCGGTGAACGAAAAGATAATGCCGCGCCGGGTCATGTTGCGCTGGAAACCCAGCACCTCTTCTGCGATCAGGGTCGATGCGTCGGCCCGGGCCTCGGCTGCCTCACTCATTCCGCTCTCCATTGCTATTGAGGACCGCCTCTACAATCGCCGCATAGCGTCCATCGGCTCGCATGGCATCCAGCTCGTCCTGCATGCGCTCCAGGGGCGCCCGCTCGGTTTCCGGGTGGCAGGCCAGCGACATCACCGTATCGTTGAACGCGAAAAGCGATTCCAGTTTCCCGATGCCCTCCTGGCGGGCATACCAGGGTGCGAGGTGTTCCCCGCTCACCCACACGTCAATGCGGTTGGCGGCCAGCTTGCGGGCGTTCAGGCGGTCATTCGGGGCGGTATCGACGGGGATCCCCTGCTTTTCGACATGCAGCGCCACGGCATCGTCGCGATACCCCCCAACCCGGTAGTTGCCGAGCTCGTCGAGGGACGACGCCTCTACATCGGACCCCTCCAGCACGAACGCGTGCCACTGGTTCTCAACCAGTGGACCCACCCAGGTGAACAGGTCCTCGCGTTCCGCAGTACGGGTGGTGGAGAACACACAGGTGCCGGGCTCCGACTGGGCCTCGGCGTAAGCGCGGCTCCAGGGCAGCAGACGGATCTCGGCGTCCACCCCGGCGGCTTCCAGCAGGCGCTCCATGACCCGCACGGAGATCCCGTCCAGTTCGCCAGATTCCGTCTCGAAATTGAATGGCGGGTAGCTTTCGGTCGTGAGCGTCAGGGAGTCCGCGCTCACGGGCGACGACAGCAACGCCCCGGCCACCAGCAATGCCATGCCCGTACGTCGTCCGCACTGTGCCGCGAGACCTGTCACGTGCCGCTCACCCAACCCCCATGAAGACGGCCCAAGAATTGTCCGATTCGGACGGCCCCGTCAACTGCGGACATTATCCAACTTCGGCCACAGGACCGCCACAATCGCGCCATCCATCTGACGCAACAAGGGAATCCGGTGGCGTTCCCAGGGCGCGATCCCGTGTTCCTGCATCAGCTTTTTGAGAGGCCGGTGCCCGGCCGCCGTCGCGACGCGCTCACCCCCGCGGCGATAGCTAACGGTCAGGCGGGCGTTCGGGTCGACACCCAGCTCCTCCAGCATCTCGCGGGTCATCCGCCGTCCGTCCGCCAGGATCAGTTCCGGCTGGTTCGGAGGCCACGCCTGATCTGGCGGTGTCTCGATGTCCATCCCTGGCCGCTTCGCCCCCGCATGCAGCTGGTCCCGATAGCACCCCATCCAGCCATCGGCCCACTCCACCTGTGGCGCAGCCCCGGGGTTGCGCGCCGCTACCTGTCGCAGGAACTCGCCCAGGCGTTCGTGCCCGGGCGGCCGGAGGCCCTGTTCCCGCAGCCAGTGCCGCACCAGGCCGCGGGCGGTCGCAAGGTCCAGCGACCGCAGGGTGCCGAGATCCAGGGCATCGGAGACCGGATCCTGCGCCTGTTCCATTTGCCCGGCGAAGTACGTCCGCAGTTGTTCGGCTGCCTCGCGCTGCCAGGCGGCGGCACGCGCCAGCCCGGTCACGCCACCGAAGCGTTCGCGCAGCAACGGGAGCACGGACTGGCGCAGGAAGTTGCGATCAAACCGGGGATCGCGGTTGCTTGGATCCTCGTACCAGGAAAGGCCCTCGCGCTGCGCGTAGGCGAACAGCGTCGTACGCGGCAGGCCCAGCAACGGCCGCCCCAGCCAGCTGCCCCCGTCGCGCCGCAGCGGGCGCATGGCCCGCAGCCCCTCGGGTCCGCTGCCACGCAGGGCGGCCAGCAGGAAGGTCTCGGCCTGGTCATCCGCGTGCTGGCCGCTGAGGATCAGATCGGCCTCCCCCAGGCCCTCGCGCAGCCGCTCATAGCGCGCCTCCCGCGCCGCCGCCTCGAGACCATTCCCCTGGGGGACCAGCGTTTCCAGCTCGCGAACCCGCAACGACAACCCCATGTCCTGGGCCATCTGTCGGCAATGCTCGGCCTGCTGCGCCGCATCCGTGCGCAGACGGTGGTCGACGTGCATGGCTTCAAGCCCGGGGATGCCCAGGCGTACGGCCGCATGCAGCAGGACCGTGGAATCGAGCCCGCCACTGAAGGCGATGCGCACGCGCTGGTAACCGGGGTGAATCTGAAGAAAATCCCGCAGCGCCACAACCACGGGATCGGGCGCAGTCGCGCCCGGATCAGGAAGTGGCTTCCTGGAAGGCACCGTAGTCCATCAGGCGGCGGTAGCGCCGCTCGAGCCGCTTGCCCGGATCCAGGCCCTCGAGCCCGTCCAGGGTCTCCAGAAGCGCCGCACGCAGGCTCGTGGACATCGCCTCGGGATCACGATGGGCGCCCCCCAGCGGTTCCGGCACGATGCGGTCCACCAGTCCCAGTTCGTTCAGGCGCTCCGAGGTGATTCCCAGCGCCTCGGCGGCCTCCGAGGCCTTCTCGGCGCTCTTCCAGAGGATGGAGGCACAGCCTTCCGGCGAGATCACCGAGTAGGTCGAATACTGCAGCATCAGGGTGGCATCACCGACCCCGATGGCCAGCGCCCCACCGGACCCCCCCTCGCCGATCACCGTGGCGATGATCGGCGTGTCCAGGCGGGCCATCACCCGCAGGTTGCGCGCGATGGCCTCGCTCTGGCCGCGCTCCTCGGCCCCTACACCCGGATACGCCCCCGGAGTATCGATGAAGGTCAGTACGGGCATGCGGAAGCGTTCGGCCATCTCCATCAGGCGCAGGGCCTTGCGATAGCCCTCCGGTCGCGGCATGCCAAAGTTGCGATAGACCTTGTCGCGTGTCTGGCGCCCCTTCTGATGCCCGATAAGCATCACTGGCCGGCCGTCGAGACGGGCCACGCCCCCGACGATCGCCGGGTCGTCGCCATAGGCCCGGTCCCCGTGCAATTCCTCGAACTCGTCGAACAGGTCGGGGATGTAGTCCAGCGTGTACGGACGCCGGGGATGCCGCGACATCTGCGCAACCTGCCAGGGGGTGAGCTTGGCGAAGATGCCCTCGGTCAATGAGCGGCACTTGTCTTCCAGCCGCTGGATCTCTTCCTGGATGTTGACCTCGGCGTCGTCCCCGACATACCGCAGATCGCGGATCTTCGCTTCCAGTTCGGCGATAGGCTGTTCGAAGTCGAGAAAGTCCGGATTCATGCAGGGTCCCGAAGGCTTGTTGGTGGAGGCCGGTTAGGGAAGCACTGATCGATGTGCACCTTCGCGCTTCGGGTCGCTTTTGCCCCTTACAGCGCATGGTGAGCGAAGTGTAGCCCCGCTACATAAGCGAGCCACAAAGCAGCCAGCGGGCAAAAGCGGCCGAGCCCCGGCTTTCAATGACTTGTGGGGGCTAAGTGTCCCATGTTCGCAAATCCTGCGTGGCGGCGCCTGCCGGTCGCACCACTACCGGCGGCACACCGCGCCTTGTCTCGGAAAACATGGGACACCAACGCGAACGTGCACATGGATCAGTGTTTCCCTAGAGACGCGAATTGTAACCAATCGCGGCAATCCCCGCTCCCGTTCGCGGGCGCGGTCTCGCCCTCCCTCTACCGTCCGTAACGCACCTGTGCCTCGCAGTCCGGCCCCAGGGATTGCTGGATACCGCGCAACAGCCGTTCGTCCGGCTGGATCGTCCAGCGCTCCGGCAGACTGATATCGGCCTCCAGTCCGTCCCGCCGGTAGCACATGTGCACCCGGCAGGACCCTTCGCGATGCGCCTCCATCAGGCCACGCAGATGGGCGATCTGCTCGGGCACCACGCCCTCCAGGCACACGTGCAACGTGCGCGCCCACTGCGCCCGCGCCTCGTCCAGGCTGTACACGTCCCGGGCGCGCATACGGATACCCCCAGCGTAGTCATCGAGCGTGACCGTACCCTCCGCCACCAGCAGGGCATCCGGTTCCAGGCGATCCTTGTAGCGGGTGAAGTCATCGTTGAACAGCACGACTTCGGCCCGCCCGCTGCGGTCATCCAGGGTCACGATACCCATGCGCCCGCTCTGCGTGTTGCGCACCCGCACCCCGACGATCAGGCCGGCAATACGGACGGTTTCCTGCTTGCCGCGCCACTTCTGCCCCTGTGGTTCGTCCGGCCGATCTTCCAGCTTCGCCTCCAACGCCTGCAGCGTCGTTCCGGTCAGGCGCAACAGCTCGGCCCGGTAGCGCTCCACCGGGTGGCCGGTCAGGTAAAGGCCCAGGGTGTCCTTTTCGCCGCGCAGCCGCTCGTCGTCCTCCATCTCGTCGAGCGTCGCGCTTTCCGGGACGACGGCCGCCGCGGGGTCACCGAACAGATCCACCACGCCCAGGCTGGCGTTGCGCTCGGTCTGCTCAGCCGCCGCGACCGCCATGGGGATGTCGTTTAGCAGGGTCGCGCGATTCGCACCCAGTCCGTCCATGGCCCCGGCCCGTACCAGCGTCTCCAGCACGCGCTTGTTCAGCTTGCCGAGATCCACGCGCTGGCACAGATCCACCAGCCCGTGAAAGTCGCCGCCCGCGTCCCGCGCCTTCAGCAGCGTGTCGATCGCGGATTCGCCCACACCCTTGATCGCCCCCAGGCCATAGACGACCGTCTGCGCATCGCGACAGGTAAAGCGGTAGTCGGACTGATTGACGTCCGGCGGCAGGACCTCCAGGCCCATGTTCCGGCATTCCTCGATCAGCCCGACGACCTTGTCGGTATTGTCCATGTCGGCGGACAGCACCGCGGCCATGAACGGCGCCGGATAATGCGCCTTGAGCCAGGCCGTCTGATAGGCCACCAGAGCGTAGGCCGCGGAGTGCGACTTGTTGAAGCCGTAGCCCGCGAATTTCTCCATCAGGTCGAAGATGTAGGTCGCGACCCCTTGGTCGACCCCGCGCCCCAGCGCACCCTCCAGGAAGATCTCGCGCTGCTTGGCCATCTCCTCCGGCTTTTTCTTGCCCATCGCACGGCGCAGCAGGTCCGCGCCGCCGAGGGTGTAGTTGCCGAGCACCTGGGCGATCTGCATCACCTGCTCCTGGTACAGGATGACGCCATAGGTCGGCTGCAGGATGGGTTCCAGATCGGGGTGCGGGTACTCTACCTGGGCGCGCCCGTGCTTGCGGTCGATGAAGTCGTCCACCATGCCCGACTGAAGCGGACCCGGCCGGTAGAGCGCCACCAGCGCGATGATCTCCTCGAAGCTGTCCGGCTGCAGGCGGCGGATCAAGTCCTTCATGCCACCGGATTCCAGCTGGAACACGGCGGTGGTCTGGTAGTCCTTCAGCAGCCGGAAGGTCTCGGGATCATCCAGCGGGATGGCATCGAGATCTATCGGGGCCGCGGCATCCATCTTGCGGACGTTGTCCACCGCCCAGTCGATGATGGTCAGCGTGCGCAGGCCCAGGAAATCGAACTTCACCAGGCCGACCGCCTCGACATCGTCCTTGTCGAAGTGGGTCACCAGCGATCCGCCGTCGTCTTCGCAGTACAGCGGGGAGAAATCCGTCAGTGCGGACGGCGCGATCACTACGCCGCCGGCATGCTTGCCGGCGTTCCGGGTCAGGCCCTCGAGTTTCTGCGCGAGGTCGATGATCGCGCGGACCTCCTCGTCCTCGTCATACAGGGCCTTCAGGTCCTCGCTTTCGGTGAGCGCCTTCTGCAGCGTCATGCCCAGCTCGAAGGGAATCAGCTTGGCAATGCGGTCGACGAAACCGTAGCCGTGCCCGAGCACGCGCCCGACATCGCGCACGACCGCCTTGGCCGCCATGGTCCCGTGGGTGATGATCTGGGAGACCTTGTCGCGCCCGTAGCGCTCGGCGACGTAGTCGATCACGTCGTCGCGCTTCTCCATGCAGAAGTCGACATCGAAGTCGGGCATGGAGACGCGCTCTGGATTCAGAAACCGCTCGAACAGAAGCTCGTAACGCAGTGGATCCAGATCGGTAATTCCGAGGGCATAGGCCACCAGAGAACCCGCGCCGGAGCCGCGCCCCGGTCCCACGGGGATACCGTTGTCCTTGGCCCACTGGATGAAGTCCGCCACGATCAGGAAGTACCCGGGGAAGCCCATCTGGCAGATCACGTCCAGCTCGCGCTGCAACCGCGCCTGGTAATCTTCCTGCGGCGCAAAGCAGAAACGCTCCAGGCGGGCGGCCAGCCCCTTCGCGGAGGTCTCCCGCAGGTGGTCCTCCACCGTATAGCCCTCGGGCACCGGGAAGTCCGGCAGCACCGATTCGCCCAGGGTCAGGCTCACGGCACAGCGCCGCGCGATCGCCACGCTGTTCGCCAGGGCCTCGGGGATGTCCGCGAACAGTTCGCCCATCTCCTCGGGCGAGCGCAGGTACTGGGCCTCCGAGTAGCGGCGCGGGCGGCGCGGGTCATCAAGGGTCACGCCATCGTGGATACAGACGCGGGCCTCGTGGGCCTCGAAATCCTCGGGCCGCAGGAAGCGAACATCGTTGGTCGCCACCACTGGAAGATCGAACGTCTCGGCCGCGGCCAGGGCCTGCTCGATCCAGGCCTCCTCGCCCGGACGGTCCGAGCGCACCAGTTCGAGATAGAAGCGCCCGGGAAACCGCTGCATCCAGGGTTCCAGGTCTTCGGCCAGAAGGGCCCGGGCCGTCCCCGAGCCGTTCACGAACAGCCCGTCAATGCCGCCGGACAGCGCAATCAGACCCTCCGCCGCCGCGTCCAGCCAGGCGCAGTCCACCCGCGGGATACCCTTCTCCTGACCCTCCTGCCAGGCCCGCGAAATCAAGCGGGTCAGGTTGCGGTAGCCCGGGTCGTTCTGCGCCAGCAGGGTCATGCGCGCAAGACTGCCGTCGGCGCGCGCATCGCGCACCAGCACGTCCGCCCCGATAATCGGCTGCACGCCCTGCCCGATCGCGGCACGATAGAACTTCACCAGCCCGAACAGGTTGCAGTGGTCGGTCACCGCGACCGCCGGCATACCGCCCTCGACCACTGCGTTCACCAGCGGCTTCAGGCGAACCAGGCCATCGATCAGGGAATATTCCGAATGCACCCGCAGATGCACGAAGCCGGGATGCTCTCCGCTCATGCGCCGCCCTCCTGTTCCCGCGCCGCGAGGGCGCGGGCGACGGGCCCGAAACTGCGCCGGTGTTGCGGGCATGGCCCCAGCGCTTCCAGCGCGGCCCGGTGGGCCGCGGTGGGATAACCGGAGTGACGGTCAAAGCCGTAAGCGGGATACTCCGTGTGCAGATCGCCCAACCAGCCGTCGCGAGCGACTTTCGCGATGATCGAGGCCGCGCTGATGGCCGGCACCGAACCGTCCCCACCCACGATGGCCTCGGCCGTCCAGGGCCCGTCGGGGGTAAAGCGACCGTCAACCAGGAGGTGCGCCGGTTTGATGGACAGACCCGCGACTGCCCGCTGCATGGCCAGCAGGGTTGCATGATGGATGTTGAGCGCGTCGATCTCCGATGCCTCGGCCCGGCCCAGCGACCACGCCAGGGCCTCCGCGCGGATCTGCACGTCCAGGGCCTCCCGGCGTTTCGCCCCCAGCTTCTTGGAATCGGTCAGGCCGGGACAGCCGTAGCCCTCCGGCAAGATTACGGCCGCGGCGACCACCGGCCCGGCCAGCGGCCCGCGCCCCACCTCGTCCACGCCGGCGACATGGCGCTGCGCTGCCTCTGTCATGGAGTCTCCACTACGGTGAACTGCGGGAAATCGCCCGGACGCAACCATGCGCCGCGCCCGGGATCCGTTACAATAGCGCCGAAAATCCTAGCACACCCCCTCCGGATCCGAGCCTACCCATGTCCCAATCCCCGTTACGCTGCGCCGCCATCGGCGTGGGCCACCTTGGCAAATGGCATGCCGCCAAATACGCCGCCCTGCCGGACACCGAGCTGGTCGCCGTGGTCGATGCCGATTCCGAAACCGCCAAACGCATTGCCGCCGAACATGGCTGCCGGGCGGAGACCGATCATCGCGCCCTGATCGGGCAGGTCGATGCGGTCTCCATTGCCGCCCCCACTACCCTGCACTACGACATCGCCCGGGACTTTCTCAAGGCCGGCTGCCACGTACTCGTGGAAAAGCCGATCACCGCGACCCTGGACCAGGCCGAGGCCCTCAACCAGATCGCCGAGCAACAAGGCGTGGTCCTGCAGGTCGGGCACCTGGAACGCTTTAATGCGGCGCTGCGCCGGCTCACCGAGAGCCCGCTGCACCCGCGATTCATCGAATCGCACCGCCTGGCGCCCTACAAGCCGCGCGCCACCGATGTGTCGGTCGTCCTCGACCTGATGATCCACGATATCGACATCATCCTGTCGCTGGTGGAGGCGCCGCTCACCGAGATCCGTGCCTCCGGCGCGCGGGTGCTGACCGGCGACATTGACATCGCCAATGCCCGCCTCGAGTTCGCGAACGGCTGTGTGGCCAATGTGACCTCCAGCCGCATCAGCACCAAGTCCGAGCGCCGCATGCGCATCTTCCAGTCGCATGCCTATGCCTCGGTGGACTTCCAGAACCGCATCCTGTCGCTGAACCACATCGGCGAGCCCGATCCGGAAACCGGCGCCCCGGCCATCCACCGCGAAGAGAGCGTGTTCGACGAGGCCGACGCCCTGCTGGCCGAGATCCAGGCCTTCGTGGCCGCCGTGCGGGGTCAGGGCCCGGTGGTGGTCAGCGGCCGGGATGGCCAGCGGGCCCTGGAAACGGCGAGCCGCATCACCGACCTGGTCTCCGAAAACCTGAACATCATGAGCCGGGCCGACGGCCCGCACAGCCACCTCGACACGAACCCCACAGGAGCCAAGCCGTGATCCCGATGGTCGACCTGCAACGCCAGTACCAGACCCTGCGCCCCGAAATCGATGCCGCCCTACAGGAGGTGCTGACGGGCGCCCGCTTCATCCTGGGCCCCAACGTGCAGGCCCTGGAACAGGAGCTGGCCGAATACCTGGGCGTCGAGCACGCGATCACCTGCGCCTCCGGCACCGATGCCCTGCACCTGGCCCTGGCCGCGGCCGGCATCGGCCCGGGTGACGAGGTCATCACCACTCCGTTCACCTTCATCGCCACCGCCGAGGCCATCCGCTATGTCGGGGCCGACCCGATCTTCGTGGACATCAACCCGCGGACCTTCAACATCGACCCGGACCAGGTCGAGGCCGCGATCACCGAGCGCACCCGCGCGATCCTGCCGGTCCACCTGTTTGGCCAGCCAGCGGACATGCCGCGGCTCCAGGCGATCGCGGAGCAACACAAGGTGATGATTGTCGAGGACTGCGCGCAATCTTTTGGCGCAACGGTCAATGGCGTGCAGACCGGCGCCGCCAACGCCTTTGGCTGCTTCTCGTTCTTCCCCAGCAAGAACCTTGGTGCCTTCGGCGATGGCGGTCTCGTAACCACCAGCTGCCCATCTTCCGCCGAGGCCCTTCGGCGGCTGCGTAACCATGGTTCCAGCGAACGCTACTATCACGATGAGATCGGCTACAACAGCCGCCTGGACGAGATGCAGGCCGCCATCCTGCGGGTGAAACTCCCCCACATCGACACCTATAACACCGAACGCCGCCGGGTGGCAGCGCGTTACCGCGATGGCCTGGCCGGGCTGCCGGTCGAGGTTCCGTTCGAGGACGGCATCGGGGTCCACGTCTACCACCAGTACACGCTGCTGACCGACCACCGCGACGCGATCATGGAGGCCCTCAAGGCCGCTGACGTGGCCTGTGCGATCTACTACCCGGTGCCCCTGCACCAGCAGAAGGCCTTTGCCAATCTCCCGAACCGACCACAATCGCTGCCCGTCACCGAAGCCGTGGCCGCACGCTGCCTGTCCCTGCCGGTGTTCCCGGAACTCGAGGACGCCACCATCGACATGATCTGCGGGAAGATCCGCGACGCCCTCGCATGATGCGGGCCCGCCCCGCGCCCCTCGCAGAAGAGGCCCGCGTCGGACCATGACGCAGCATGTGGTGATCTGCGCCGGAGAGAGCTCCGGGGATGCCCTCGGGGCGGGGCTGGTCCACGAACTGTCCGCGCTCGAGCCGGGCCTGCGCTATTCCGGCATGGGCGGGACACAGATGCGCGCGGCCGGGGTCGACACCCTGATCGACGTCGCGGAGCTTGCCGTGGTCGGGCTGGTTGATGTCCTGGTCAACTACCCGCGCCTGCGCCGCCTGTTCCGGCGTATGTGCCGGCACCTGGAGACCCAGCGTCCCGACCTGCTGGTCCTGGTCGACTATGTGGAGTTCAACCTGCGGCTGGCGGCCCATGCCCGCCGCCTCGGGATCCGGGTGCTGTTCTATGTCAGCCCGCAGCTGTGGGCGTGGCGTTCGGGCCGGATCAAGCGGATCCGGCACTCCGTCGACGCGATGGCGGTGCTGTTCCCGTTCGAGACCGCCGTCTACGAGAAGGCCGGCGTGGCAGTACGCTATGTCGGCAACCCCCTCGTGGACCGGGTTCGCCCAGCAGACAAACCGATACGGGAAACGCTGGGCCTGCCGCCCGCCACCCGCCTGCTCGGCCTGCTGCCCGGCAGTCGCAGCGGCGAACTCAAACGCCACTGGCCCATGCTGGTGGCAACCGCCCGACACGTTCACGCGACCCATCCGGATGTCCGGTTCGTGGTATCAATGGCCCCCGGGGTGACCGCGGACCGCCTCACCGACCTCGCGGCCGGCGACGACCTGCCGTTGCAGTTCGTGGAGGGGGAGGTGGCCACCCATTCCCTGATGGCCGGGGCCGACCTGCTGCTGATCGCATCCGGCACGGCCACCCTGGAGGCCGGCCTGCTCCAGGCTCCGATGCTGGTGTTCTACCGGATGGGGGCCCTGAGCCATGCGGTCTTCTCCCGGCTCGTGCGCCTCGAGAACATCGCCCTGGTCAATATCGTCGGGGAGGAACGACTGGTGCCGGAATACCTGCAGCATGACGCCACCCCCGACCGTCTGGCCCGCGATGCCGCGGACCTGCTCGACGATCGCGACAGACTCGAGGCCATGCGTGAACGGCTGGCACACGTGCGTGAACGCCTGGGCGAAGGCGGGGCGGATCGGCGAGTCGCCGAAATGGCGCAGGAACTCCTCCACTACGGACACCTTCGCTCCAGCGATCATCGGGAGGCGATGTAGCTCCCCGTAAACCGTCAGTGGGGGCGGCCACCGCGCAGGATTCCGCGCCGACTGCCACGCACGAAACCGATCAGGTTGCGCACCTCGGGCACCTCGGTCTCCTCGAACATCGTGTCCAGGTGGCTCTCGCGCCCGGCACGGCCGCGCATCCCCTGAATGAATACCCGGTGCAGCGCCTGGATGGCCTCGTTGGAGAAGCCGTTACGCTTGAGGCCCACCTTGTTGATCCCGATCAGCCGAGCATAGTTGCCGCTCGCGAGGCAATACGGCGGCAGGTCACGGTTGAGCGCCGCACCCATGCTTGTGAAGGCGTAGGTCCCCACCCGGCAAAACTGGTGGACCAGGGTAAAGCCGCCCAGCGTCGAATGATCCTGGATCTCCACGTGCCCGGCCAGCGAGGTGGCGTTGGAAAAGATGATGCTGTTGCCGATCGTGCAGTCGTGGGCGATGTGGACATACGCCATGATCAGGTTGTCGTGGCCGATCACGGTCTCGCCCAGCCCCTTCTCGGTGCCGCGGTGCAACGTCACCGACTCGCGGATCACGTTGCGGTCGCCGATCACCAGCCGGGTCGGTTCGCCGCGATAGCTGGTGTCCTGGGGTTCCTCCCCGAGCGAGGAGAACTGAAAGATCCGGTTGTCACGCCCGATTTCGGTCGGCCCCTTGATCACCACATGCGAGCCGACCCGGGTACCCGCGCCAATTTTCACGTTGGCGCCGATGACAGAGAACGGCCCGATCTCCACCGAGCTGTCGATCTCGGCGCTGGGATGGACGTCGGCCCGCGGGTCGATCACGCCGGGATTTCCTGGCCGGAACACATCAACTGCGCGGTCGCGCATACGTCGTCACCCACCTTCGCCACCGCATCGAAGCGCCAGATACCGCGTACCGTGCGTTTGAGATCGACCCGCAGGTGGAGCTGATCGCCGGGTACCACCTGGCGCCGGAAGCGCGCCTCGTCGATCCCCACGAACAGATACAGCTGCTGCTTGTCCTGGTTTTCGTTGCGTGCCTCCTCGGTCTTGAATGCCAGGAGGCCGGTGGCTTGAGCCAGCGCCTCGAGGATCAGCACCCCCGGCATCACCGGCTTGATCGGGAAGTGCCCCTGAAAATAGGGCTCGTTGATGCTGACGTTCTTGATTCCCGTCAGGTAGCTGCCCGCCTCCCATTCCAGCACCCGATCCACCATGAGGAACGGGTAGCGATGCGGCAGGTAGCGCATGATCTCCTGGACGTTAAAGTCATCCACGCGGGTGTCCTTTCTCTGATCCTTGTTGTGCCGCATCCGGACCGCTGCGCGGACGTTCAATACGACGCTCGATGCGACCGTTCCCCACAACACGGGTCGGGTCCGAATATTCCCGGGGTGAACCCCGTCGGGCTAACGCGCCAAACGGCGCAATCGGGCCAGCATGCGATTCCACAACCGCGCCTCTTGATGCGGGACCCCCGAGGCGTAGTGACCAGGCCGGTCGATGGATCGCGTGACCAGCGTCATCGCATGGATCGTGACGTGATCCGCAATGGCAAGGTGTCCGAGGATCCCGGCCCCGCCACCGATTGCGCAATGCGCCCCGATCCGTGCGCTGCCCGCAATCCCCACACAGCCCGCGATGGCGGTATGGTCGCCAATCTCGACGTTATGGGCAACATGGACGAGGTTGTCGATCTTCACACCGGTGCCAATCCGGGTCGCCTGCAACGCCCCGCGGTCAATGGTCGTGTTGGCCCCGATTTCCACATCGGACCCGATCTCGACCCCACCCAGCTGTTCAATCTTCTCCCAGCCCTGCGCGCCTGCGGAGGCGAACCCGAACCCGTCGGCCCCGATCACACAGCCACTGTGCAGGATGCAGCGCGCCCCCACCTCAACCCCGCCGATCAGCGTGACCCCGGGGTGCAAGAATGTACCGTCCCCGACCGTTACCCCGTCGCCAACCACACAATGGGCCTCGACCACGGCGCCAGGCCCCACCGAGACACCGGCTCCAATAACCGCCCCCGGCCCAACAAACGCATCCGCGTCGATCCGTGCCGCGGGATCGACAAAGGCCCCCGGATGAATCCCTGCTGACCGCGCACGCCGACTGGCGCCGAGACATTGACTCGCACGGGCATAACCCAGGTAGACATCATCCAGGTGAATCAGGGTGCGGCCCGGCGCGGCTTCCACGTCCTCCGCTTCCGGGACCAGGATCACACCGGCGGCACTCGCCCGCAGGGCTTCGTCCTGGCGTTGGGTGTCAATGACAAAGCTCAGATCACCTGGCCCGGCGGTGGCCAGTGGGGCCAGTCCGGTGATTCGGCGCTCGGCGTCCCCGGCAAGCCGCCCATCGAGCGCATGTGCCAGCTCGCGGGCCGAGTACCCGCCGTCAGTCTCGCTGCATTGCGGCAAGGATATCGTCCGTGATGTCGATCCGGTCGCTGGCGTACAGCACGTTGCGCTCGGTCAGGATCAGGTCGATGTCGCGCTCGCGCGCGAGATCGACGATGGCATCATTGATTCGCCGCTGGAGCTTGGCCAGTTCCTCGTTGCGGCGCACATTGAGGTCCTCGCTGAAGCTCTCCTGGGCGCGACGGAATTCGCGCGAGCGCTGCGAAAACTCGCGTTCGAGATCCGCTCGTTCCGACGGGTTCATCATGTCCCCATCGCGTTCCAGCCGGTCGCGCAGACCCTGCAACTCCTCGCGTTCCTCCACCAACTCCGAATCACGCGGGGAGAACTCGCGCTCCAGCTCGCGCATGGCCTCTTCCGCCTGGGGCGAATCCTCGAGGATGCGATTCATGGTGACAAATGCCACGTTTTCCGCACCGGCCGCGGCCGGCAGGGCCAGCCAAACGCTAGCGGCCAGTACCGCCGCCAGGCCGATCCTCAACGGTCTCATCTCGCCTCCCGATGCTCTTGCACCGATCATCCTCAGAAACTGGCCCCCAGCAGGAACTGGAAGCGCTGAAGCTCGTCACCCGGCTGGTTGTTGAATGGCTCGGCCACGCTGAAGCTCAACGGCCCGACCGGCGAGAACCAGGTCACCGCGACACCGGCCGATGCACGGACTTCGCTGGTCTCGAAATCCGACACATCGTGAAACACGTTCCCGGCATCGACAAAGGTGCTCATGCGTACCGCATCGTTGTCCGCGGCGAACGGCATCGGGAAGAACAGCTCGCCTGAAAGCGTGGTACGGAATCGCCCGCCATAGGGGTCGTCATTCGAATCACGCGTCGCAACGTCTCCGTCACGAATACGGCGAAGATCCCCGAGTTGATTATCCTCGTAGCCGCGTACCGATCGAATCCCGCCGGCGAACAGTCGTTCGTAGAACGGTACGTCATCGCCGCCGTAACCATCCGTATACGCCAGTCCCGCGGACAGGCTGAAAGAATAGCGCTCGGACAGCCGGAAGATCTCCTGACCGGAATAGGTCAGCTTGTAGAACTCACGGTCGCTCCCCGGCACCGCGACTTCCAGCCCGACACGATGACGTCGCCCTTCCGACGCGAAGGTGGTGCTGTCCCGCGAATCGTGGACATAGCTCGTCTCCAGTTTGTAGAGGTTCGCGGCCGAGCCGAACTCGTCCAGCTCGTCATTGATCTCGTCCGGGGTCCCGACACGGCCGTCAGACCGATCGACCGTCTCGATCTCGATGTTCTCGAAGCCGGGCCGTACCTGGATCCGGTCGAACTCCGACAGCGGGATCCCGTAGGTCACGTCAAATCCATACCGGTTCGAGGAATACCGCGAGATATTGGCCTCCTCCGCATCGATCTTGCGGTAGAACACGGAGAAGCCCCGACTCGCCCCGGATGGGGTGTAGTGCGGATTGGTTACGCTCATTTCGAACAGCTGGTTGACGTCGCTGGTGCTCACCTCGGTGGAGAACCGGTTGCCCGTCCCGAGGAAGTTGTCCTGCGTCAGGCTCGCGGTCAGCAGCAGGCCCTGGTTCTGCGAAAAACCGGCCCCCAGGGACAGCGCCCCCGACTGCTGCTCCGTCACCGTTATGTTCAGGTCCACCTCGTCATCGGTGCCGGCAACTCGCTCGGTCTCCACGTTCACGCTCTGCACGAACGGCAGTCGCTGGATCCGCACACGCGAACGCTCGATCAACGCGCCGTTGTACCAGGCGCTCTCCATCTGGCGAAGCTCGCGGCGATAGACACGTTCCTCGGTGTTCTCGTTTCCGGAGATCCGGATATTGCGCACATAGACGCGCGGGCCCGGGTCGACAAAAAACGTGACCGATACCTCACGGTTGTCCTCGTCCACGTCCGGGACAGGATTGACGTTCGCGAACGCGAAACCTTCCTGGGTCAGGCGTTCGCTGATGCGCTCGGCGGATTCGGTCACCTGGCTGCGCGAGAACGGAGCATCGATGTCCACATCGATCAGCTCTTCCAGTTCCTCGCGCGGGACCACGAACTCCCCGGAGAGCTCGGCCCCGGTCACGGTGTAGCGCTCACCTTCATCCACATTGAGGGTGATGAACAGATCCTTGCGATCGGGCGTCAGCGTCACCTGCGTCGAATCGATATCGAACTCCAGAAAGCCCCGATCCAGATAGTGCGAGCGCAGTTGCTCCAGGTCTCCGGAGAGCTTCTCCCGCGAGTAGTTGTCGCGGCGACTGAAGAAAGCCCACCAGCGTGGCACCCCCGACTCGAACCCGCGGGTGAGTTCGCTCGTGCTGTAGCTGTCGTTGCCGACCACGTTGACCTGGCGAATCTTCGCCACCGGCCCTTCCGATATTTCGATCTCCACATCCACCCGGTTGCGCGGCAGGTCGACGATCTCGACATCGATCTGGACGTTGTAGCGGCCGCGGGCGAAATACTGCTGCCGCAGTTCGCTCTCGATCCGGTCCAGCATCGTCCGATTGAACACACGACCCGAGCGCAGGCCCGCGGAATCGAGCGCCTCGCGCAGACCCTCGTCGGGTATATCGCGATTGCCGGAAAAGTTGATTTCGTTGATCGCGGGCCGTTCCGAAACCATCACCACCAGCACATCGCCGCGCCGGGCGATCTCCACATCGTCGAAGAAACCCGTCTGGAACAGCTCGCGGATCACCTCCGGGCTACGGCTGTCGTCGAAGGTATCGCCCACCTGGACCGGCAGATAGCTGAGCGCGGTCCCGGCGGTAATCCGCTCCAGTCCCTCGATCTCGATGTCCTCGATCTCATAGGCCTGGCCCCAGGCCGTACCCGCCAGCCCCAGCAAACCGACCAGGGCCATTCCTCTCAAGCTGTTTCGCGCCATGCTCTCCGCCAAAAAAAGGCCGCTCGGCAGGCCAGTCGAAGGCACCCGGGGTAACACTCCGGAATGCCGGCGCCTAACCGAACAGTCGTGTCAGGTCATTGTACAGGGCCAGTGTCATCAGGCCCGCAATCGCCAGCAGACCCACCTGCTGGCCAATCATCTGCGTGCGCTCCGAGACCGGGCTGCCCTTCACCGCCTCCGCGGCGTAGTACAGCAGATGCCCGCCGTCCAGCATCGGAACCGGCAGCAGGTTGATAATCCCGAGCGACACGCTCACCAGCCCGAGAAATCCCAGAAACGCCGAGACCCCGATCAGTGCCGAGACCCCCGCAAACTCGGCTATGGTAACCGGTCCGCTGATATTTTTAACCGACGCATCCCCGGTGATCATTCGCCACAGGATCCCGAGCGTAAGCACCGAGACGTCCCACGTGCGCTGGATCCCCGCGCCAAACGCCGAAACCGGACCCTGCCGCACCAGCACAGCCATGTCCCGGGCCGCCGCTTGATCCGTATCCACCCCCGCGCCAATCCGCCCCATGACTCCGCCGTCGTGCTCCACCGACTCGGGCATCAGGTGCAGATCCAGGGTTCGCCCGTCCCGCTCCACCGTCACCCGAAGGTCCGCCTCCGGTTGGGCGCGCACGACCTCGACCCAGCGGTTCCAGTCGGCCACGGGCTCACCGTCCACGGCCAGGACGCGATCCCCCGGCTCCAGCCCGGCCGCCGCCGCGGGACTCCCGGCCTCCACGGCACCAATGCGCGGCTCAAGCAGGGGCCGATAGGGCTGCAGACCCAGCTTGTCGAGGAACTGTCCCTCGCCCAGCAACGCCTGGCGCTCCCGCAGGTCGACCTCACGCTCGACTTCGCGGCCATCGGCATCACGGATCAGCAGCGTCACGGCCTCGCCGCGCACCGCGTGATCCAGCAGCCGCAGGTTGGCCTGTTCCCAGTCCACCACCGCACGGTCGCCGACGCGCAGGATCTCCTGCCCACGCTCGAGCCCGGCCTCGGCGGCCGGTGAATCCGATGCGACATCCCCGAGAATCGGCTTGATGCCGCCCACGCCTACCATGAACATCACCGCGTACACGAGGATCGCCAGCAGGAAGTTCGCGGCCGGGCCGGCGGACACCACGAAGGTACGCGCCCCAAGCCCCTTCTGATTGAAAGCCCTCGGGGCCTCCTCCGGCGCCACGGGTCCCTCGCGCTCGTCCAGCATCTTCACATAGCCACCCAGCGGCAGCGCGGCGATCACGAACTCGGTCCGGTCCCGCCCGAAATGGCGCTTGTACAGCGGACGCCCGAACCCGACGGAGAATCGCAGCACCTTCACTCCCATCAGACGTGCCGCCAGGTAGTGCCCGTACTCATGCACGGTCACCAGTACGCCAATGGCCACCGCAAACGCCAGCAGACTTGTCAGGAATGTCATGACACCACTTGCCGCATGTTTCCGACCTCTTCCCCGGCGATCTCGCGCGCTCGACGGTCGGCGGCCAGCACGCGATCCAGCGAATCCACCGGCTCCGTTTCCATCGCGTCCAGGGTTGCGGAGATGACCGCCGGAATCTTGCTGAATGCCAGGCGCTCATCCAGAAACGCCTCTACCGCCACTTCATTGGCCGCATTCAGCACGGCCGTGGCGGTCCCACCCTGTTCCAGTGCGCGATAGGCGAGGCTCAGTGCGGGGAAGCGTGCCGCCTCCGGCTCGGAAAACTCCAGCTTGCCCATGGTCAGCAGATCCAGCGGTTCGACGCCCGATTCCATGCGCTCCGGCCAGGCCAAAGCGTGAGCGATCGGCGTCCGCATATCCGGATTCCCGAGCTGGGCCAGGACCGAACCGTCGTCGTAGGCAACCATCGAGTGCACGATGCTCTGCGGATGAAGGACCACCTGGATGACCGACGCCGGCACCGCGAACAACCAGCACGCCTCGATCACCTCCAGCCCCTTGTTCATCATCGTCGCGGAGTCCACCGAGATCTTGCGCCCCATGTCCCAGTTCGGATGGGCGCAGGCCTCGTCGGGGGTAATCCCGACAAAGCTGTCCAGCGGACGATCGCGAAACGGCCCACCGGATGCGGTAAGCCAGATCCGCCGAGCCCCGTGCGGGGTTACCGGCTCCGCGCAGACATAGCCATTGGGCAGACACTGGAAGATTGCGTTGTGCTCGGAGTCGATTGGCAACAGACACGCGCCGGAACGGCGCACCGCATCCATCAGCAACGCCCCGGACATCACCAGGGCCTCCTTGTTGGCAAGCAATACCCGCTTGCCCGCCTCGGCCGCGGCCAGCGTCGGCAATAGCCCCGCGGCCCCGACGATCGCCGCCATCACCGCATCAACCCGCGGCTCCCGGGCAACGTCGGCCAGGGCCTCCGGTCCCGCCCGGACCTCGGTCACTGCACCCGCGGCCGCCAGGGACGTGCGCAGGGACTCGGCCGCCTGTGGGTCGACCATCACCGCCACCTCGGGCCGGTGCGCAAGGCACTGTTCGCGCATCCGCTCCACATTGCGATGCGCCGTCAGTGCGTGGAGACGAAAGCGTTCCGGCTGGCGTGCGATCACGTCGAGCGTGCTCACGCCGATGCTGCCGGTCGATCCGAGAATCGTGATGTGGGTCGTATTCATGGACACTTGCCTCCGTTCGCGCTACGCCGCCACCGACGGCATCGGGACCAGCGCCAGCCAGAGCAAGCCGGCCAGAAAAACGGGGGCCGCCGCGACCATGCTGTCGAACCGATCCAGAATACCCCCGTGGCCGGGCAGCAAGGAACCACTGTCCTTGGCCCCGGCCTCGCGTTTCAGAATGCTCTCGAACAGGTCGCCCGCGACCGAGACCAGACCGATCAGCACCGACAGCAGCAGGAACACCAGCGCATCCATCGGATCGAGCCCCCACGCCCATGCCACCACGATCGCGAAGGCGATCACGGTCAAAAGCCCCCCGAACAGGCCTTCACGGGTCTTGCCGGGGCTGATATGCGGTGCGAGCGAATGCCGCCCCAGGGCCTTGCCGGCAAAATACGCACCCGTATCCGCCAGACCCACCAGCACGATCAGGTAGACCACCAGCAGGGGCGCCATGGCATGCAGCCAGACCAGCGCCATCCCGGCCGGAACCAACGCCAGGACGGCCGCCACGGCAAAGAGTGCCCCATGCCGGCCTCGCGCCCCGGCCTCGTGCTCTCGGTAAAACGGAAGAACCAGCAGTACGACCAGCCACCAAAGAAGTGAAAGGCCGAGAATCAGATAGTGCAGACCGGCGATCGGCGCCACGCCCAGCGCAAGCACCGGGACGCCCACTGCAAGCACCAGCGCCCCACGCGGCCCCGCACCGTCGAGTCCGGCCAGGCCGCCCCACTCCCAGGTCGCCAGACCGAGGATCAGCACCACCAACAGCAGCACCGCCCCGTTGGGTCCCCAGGCCACCAGGGCCAGGGCCGGCAACCCCAGGGCCGAGGCCGTCAGGATGCGCTGCCTAAGCACTGGACACCTCGCCCGGCTCGGGTCCCGCCCCTCTGGCGAGGACCCGACCGAACCGCCGCTGCCGGCGCGCATACCAGGCGAGTCCCTCCTGCAACTCGGCCGCGCTGACATCGGGCCAGAAGGGATCGATAAACAGCAGCTCGGCGTAGGCGGACTGCCAGAGCAGGAAATTGCTGATCCGACACTCCCCACCGGTGCGGATCAGCAGGTCCACATCCGGCAGCCCGGCGGTGCTGAGATACCCGGAGAATGTGGTCTCGGGATCCGGACCTTCTTCGCCGCTCGCGACCCAGCGCCGAGCCGCCTGCAGGATGTCCCAGCGCCCGCCGTACCCCAGCGCCACCACCAGGTGCATGTGCTCGTTGCCTGCGGATGTCTGCTCCGCATCGGTCATGCGGGTCTGAAGGTCCTGGGGAAAGTTTGCACGGTCACCGATGAAGGTCAGGGCGATCCCGCGTTCGACAAGTTCCGGAAGTTCCGCCTCGATGGCGGAGACGAACAGCTCGAACAAGGCCTCGACCTCGTCGCGGGGACGGGCCCAGTTCTCGCTGCTGAAGGCAAACAGGGTCAGCGTGCCGACGCCCTGTTCGGCGAAGAAACGAACCGCCCGGCGCGTCGCCTCCAGCCCGGCGCGGTGTCCCTCGGACCGACTCAGGCCACGGGCCTTGGCCCAGCGCCCGTTGCCATCCATGATGACGGCCACGTGCGCGGGCAACGCCTCGCTGGATGGTGTACTGGAACCCGGCATCGCGTGCGCCGGTCAGACTTCCATCAGCTCGGCTTCCTTGTCCGCCAGCATCGCATCCACCTTGGCGATGTGATCATCCGTCAGCTTCTGGATCTGATCCTGCGCCTTGTGCTCGTCGTCCTCGGACATCTCCTTGTCCTTGACCAGCTGCTTGAAGGCGTTGTTGGCGTCCCGCCGGATGTTGCGCACGGCCACGCGCGCGTGCTCGGCCTCGGCGCGCACGACCTTGACCAGGTCGCGGCGACGTTCCTCCGTCAACGACGGCAGCGGCACCCGGATCACGGTACCCATGCTCGCCGGATTGAGCCCCAGATCGGAGGTCATGATGGCCTTCTCGATCTTACCCACCATGTCCTTCTCGTAGGGCACCACGGCCAGCGTCCGCGCGTCCTCCGCCGTGATGTTCGCGACCTGGTTGATCGGCACTTCCATGCCGTAATACTCCACGTGCACGTGCTCGAGCAGCGTGGGGTGGGCGCGCCCGGTGCGGATCTTCGACAGCTCGTTGCGCAGTGCTTCCAGGCTCTTGTCCATGCGCTCGCGCGCATCCTTGATGGTGGCGTCACTCATTGCGGGATCCCTCGACCAGGGTACCAACCGGCTCGCCCATCACGAGCCGTTGCAGGTCGCCCCTGGCAAACATGTTCATTACACGAAGCGGCAGGCCATTGTCGCGGCACATCACAAGCGCCGTGGTATCCATCACGCCCAGGCGTTGTTCCAGCGCATCGTCGAACGTCAGGCGCTCGTAGCGCCGGGCTTCCTTGCTGGTCATCGGGTCGGAATCGTAGACCCCGTCGACCTTGGTCGCCTTGATCATGATGTCGGCGTTGATCTCGATCGCCCGCAGGCTCGCCGCGGAATCCGTGGTGAAAAACGGGTTGCCGGTACCGGCCGCGAATACCACGATGCGCCCCTTTTCCAGATGCCGAACCGCACGGCGGCGGATGTAGTCCTCGCACACCTGGTTGATGCGGATGGCCGACATCACGCGCGAGAAGCGTCCGGCACGCTCGATCGCATCCTGCAGAGCCAGGGAATTGATGACCGTCGCCAGCATGCCCATGTGGTCGCCGGTCACCCGATCCATACCACCCTGGGCCAGCCCCGCCCCACGGAAGATGTTGCCGCCACCGATCACGATGCCAACTTCCACCCCCATGCGGGAGAGCTCCGAAACCTCTTCGGCCACCTGCGCCAGGACATCCGGGTCAACCCCGTAGGATTGCTGGCCCATCAGGGCCTCCCCGCTCAACTTCAGAAGGATGCGCCGGTACGCGGGCTGGCTGTCCTGACTCATGGGGTTCCTTGTCTCGGGCTCGTTTGTTCTCGCTCGCCAGACTTTTCTGGCCCTTGGATCCGGAAGCGGCCGCATCAAGTGGCCGCCCCGGGGTCCTGCTGCCTCAGGCGCCGCGCGCCTGGGCCATTACCTCTTCGGCGAAGTTCTCGGTCTTCTTCTCGATGCCCTCGCCGACCTCGTAGCGGATAAACCCGGACACCGAGGCCCCCTTGCTTTCCAACAGCTGGCCCACGGTCTGGTCGGGATCCTTCACGAACGGCTGGCCGACCAGCGTGATCTCGCCCAGGTACTTGCGGATCCGACCCTCGATCATCTTCTCGATGATGTTCTCTGGCTTGCCGGACTCCTCGGCCTGCGCCTTGAAGATCGCACGTTCCTTGTCGAGCATCTCGGTCGGAACCTGGCTCTCGTCCACGCATACCGGATGGCTGGCCGCGATATGCATCGCGATGTCCTTCGCCAGCTGCTCGTCGCCGCCGTTCAGGCCGACCAGGACACCAATACGGGCACCGTGCTGGTAGAAACCCAGCGCACCTTCGGCCGACATGCGCTCGAACCGGCGCACCTGGACATTCTCGCCGACCTTGGCGATCAGCTGGGTGCGCTGCTCTTCCAGGGTCTGGCCATCAACCGTTTCGGCCATCAGGCCTTCCACCGAATCGGCGGAGGTGTTCAGTGCCACCTTGGCGCAGGTCCCCGTAAAGGCACGGAAGTTGTCGTCATTGCCGACGAAATCCGTCTCGCAGTTGATCTCGACGATCACGGCGCGCGATCCCTCGCTGGCAATCTCGACGCGACCCTCGGCGGCGACACGACCCGCCTTCTTGTCGGCCTTCGCCATGCCCGACTTGCGCATGGCCTCCACGGCTGCTTCCAGATCCCCACCGGTCTCGGTGAGGGCCTTCTTGCATTCCATCATGCCGGCGCCTGTGCGCTCGCGCAGTTCTTTCACTTGTGCAGCAGTAATCTGCATCGTTACGTGCTCCTGAATCATGCTCGGACCGGCCGCCAACATAGCGACCGGCCCCGGTTATCAAGCGGGATTGGCGGGCGACGCGGTGTCGGCACCGTCAGTGGAGGCCGCAGCGGCCGGCTCGGCGAATTCTTCTTCGCTCACACCACCGGTGCTGACCGCGCCCTTGGCTTCGATGATGGTGTCGGCGATCGCCGCCACGTACAACTGGATCGCCCGCATCGCATCATCGTTGCCCGGGATCACGTAGTCCACGCCTTCCGGGGAGTGGTTGGAATCGACCACGGCCACCACCGGGATACCGCGCTTCTTCGCCTCGGCCACGGCAATCTTCTCGTAGCCGACATCGATCACGAACATCGCGTCGGGCATGCGGTTCATGTCCTTGATACCGCCCAGGCTGCGGTCCAGCTTGTCCTTCTCGCGGCGGCGGCTCAGGGCCTCGCGCTTGTTCAGGACCTGGAAGCTGCCGTCGGCGTCCATCGTCTCGAGGTCCTTCAGTCGCTTGATCGACTGCTTGACCGTATTGAAGTTGGTCAGCATACCGCCCAGCCAGCGATGGCTGACGTACGGCATGCCGCAGCGCCGCGCCTCTTCCGCCACCACGTCGCGCGCCGAGCGCTTGGTGCCGACGAACAGGATCTGGCCACCGTCGGCCGCGATCTTGCCGAGGAAGTTCAACGCATCGTTGAACATCGGCAGCGACTTCTCGAGGTTGATGATATGAATCTTGTTGCGTTCCCCGAAGATGTACGGGGCCATCTTGGGATGCCAGTAACGCGTCTGGTGGCCGAAGTGCACACCGGCCTCCAGCATCTGTCGCATAGTCACGAGGGACATGAGTTTTCTCCTGTAACGGGTTGAGCCTCCACGCATCCCGATCTGAAACCCGAACCGAATCTTCTTCGAGGGCGGGCACCCGACAGACCGTGCCGATACGTGTGTGGATTAGGGTTTCGAACGCCGCTCCCGAAAAGGGCGGCTTCCGGCCCCGCCGAATTGCCAGCGAGGCGCGCGCTTTATAGCATAGGACGCTTATCCGAACCAAACGCCGAGCCCCTCCGGGCGCCGCGGCGGGAGCCCTCATGTCCGTTTCCATCAAGACCCCCGAAGAAATCGAACACATGCGCGTCGCCGGCCGCCTGGCCGCCGAAGTCCTCGAGATGATCGAGCCCCACGTGCAGGCCGGCGTGACGACCGGGGAACTGGACCGGATCTGCCACGACTATATCGTGAACACCCAGGACGCGATCCCGGCCCCGCTGAACTACCGCGGCTTTCCGAAATCGATCTGCACCTCGGTGAACCACCAGGTCTGTCATGGCATTCCCGGTGACCGCAAGCTGAAAAACGGCGACATCCTCAATATCGACATCACCGTGATCAAGAACGGCTTCCATGGCGACACCAGTCGAATGTTCGTAATCGGGAAGGCCGGCATCCAGGCCCAGCGGGCCATCGACGTGGCGCGAGCCAGCATGTACCTCGGCATCCAGCAGGTGCGCCCCGGGGCCACCCTGGGCGACATCGGGCACGCCATCCAGGACTATGCAGAGGCCCAGCGCTGCTCGGTCGTGCGCGAGTTCTGCGGTCACGGGATCGGTCGCGGTTTCCACGAGGATCCGCAGGTCCTGCACTATGGCAAGCCCGGCACCGGCATGACGCTGGAAGAAGGCATGTGCTTCACCATCGAGCCCATGATCAACGCCGGGCGTCGCCACACGCGCATTCTGGCCGATGGCTGGACCGCCGTGACCAAGGACCACAGTCCCTCGGCGCAGTGGGAACACACTATCCTGGTGACGGCGGACGGCCACGAGATCCTGACGCTACGCAAGGACGAGACACCCCCGCAGGAGATCGCTGCCTGATCGAGGACCTTATCGTCCATTTCCCGCTGATTCGAACCGCCCAACCTACGGAGCTCCAATGAATCCTGCGGGCAGCACCCCCGGAGAACTCGATACCCCCGCGTTCACACCGGACTGGGGCGAGGACTACCAGCGGCTCAGCCGCAACCCGGGGAACATCGCCCTGTTCCGGGACCGCCGGCGTGCCATCCTGGAGCAGCAATACCAGGGTTTTCGGGACGGCATGCCCATCGCGGAACTGATCCACGGGCATGCCCGGCGCATCGACGAACTGCTCAAGCTGATCTGGGCGCAGAAGGGCCTCGCCGACGACGATCAGCTCTGCCTGATCGCAGTTGGCGGCTACGGGCGCGGCGAACTGCACCCCGCCTCCGACATCGACATCCAGATTATCCTGGAGGGCGAGCACGACCGCGCCCGCTTCGACCGCATCAGCGACTTCGTGACCTTCCTCTGGGATATCGGCATCGAGGTCGGTCACAGCGTGCGCAGCATCGAGGACTGCACCCGCGAGGCGCGCGACGACATCACCGTCGCGACCAACCTGATCGAGGCCCGCTACCTGGCCGGCCACCTGGGGCTTTTCAACGACTTCCGCGGCGCCATCGAGCCCGACCGTATCTGGGACTCGCGCAGCTTCTACGCCGCCAAACTGGCGGAGCAGCAGGCCCGCCATCGTCGCTTCGGCGAGACCGCCTATCGCCTGGAACCGAACGTCAAGGAAGGCCCCGGCGGCCTGCGCGACATCCAGATGATCGGCTGGGTCACCAAGCGGCATTACGGGGCCGAGCGTATCGAAGAGCTGGTGTCGCTGGGCTTCCTGCGCGAGGGCGAATTCCGCGAGATGATCGAGGGCCAGAACTTCCTCTGGCGGGTGCGCTTTGCCCTGCACATGCTCTCCGGCCGACGCGAGGACCGCCTGCTGTTCGACCTGCAGCGCCAGCTGGCCAACACCTTCGGCTTCGTCGACCAGAACCACAACCGGGCGGTCGAGCAGTTCATGCAGCGCTACTTCCGCACCATCAACGACCTCGAACGCCTGAACGAGCTGCTGCTGCAGCACTTCAACGAGGCCATCCTCGACGACCCCGAAGCCCTGCAGGACCCGGTGCGCATCCACCAGCGCTTCCAGACCCGCGGAGGCTACCTCGAGGCCGCCCACGACCAGGTCTTCATGATCTATCCACCGGCCCTGCTGGAGGTCTTCCGCCTGCTGCAGGAACATCCCGAGATCCAGGGCATACGCGCCTCCACCATCCGACTGATCCGGGCGCATCGACACCTGATCGACGGTCATTTCCGTCGCAACCCGGTCTGTCGCGAGCTATTCATGGCCATTCTGCGTGCCCCGCGCGGCATTACCAGCCAGCTACGGCGAATGAACCGCTACGGGGTGCTGGGCAACTACCTGCCGGCCTTCGGGCGAATCATCGGACGCATGCAATACGACCTGTTCCACGCCTACACCGTGGACGAACACACCCTGAACGTGGTGCGCAACGCGCGCCGCCTGGCACTGCCGGAATTCGCCCACGAACAGCCGCTGGCCCATCGGATCCACAGCGAGCTGGAACGGCCCGAACGCCTGGTGCTGGCCGCCCTGTTTCACGATATCGCCAAGGGTCGCGGCGGGGACCACTCCGAACTGGGGGCACAGGATGCCCTGCACTTCTGCCAGCAGCACGGCCTCTCGGATGCTGACGCCGGCCTGGTTGCATGGCTGGTGCGCTCCCATTTGCTGATGTCCCTGACCGCCCAGCGCAAGGACATCTCCGACCCCGAGGTCGTCCTCGGCTTTGCCCGCGAGGTGGCCACCCGCGAGCGGCTCGATTTTCTCTACCTGCTGACGATCGCCGACATCCGCGGGACCAACCCGGAGCTCTGGAACAGCTGGAAGGACTCGCTGCTCCAGACCCTCTACCACGCCACCCGCAATGTCCTGGAACGGGGACTGGACACCCCGCCGGACATGGACGAGCAGATCCGCAAGACCCGCGCCGAGGCGCTCGAACGGCTGCAGCAGCAGGGATTCGAACCCGAGCAGGCCCGGAAGCTGTGGGACGAACTCGACGACGAGTACTTCCTGCGCCACTCCGCCGACGAGATCGCTTGGCATGCCCGGGCCCTGATCCCGCTGGAACCGGACGACCTCCCGCTCATCCTGGTGCGGCCCAAGACCTCGCGTGGGAGTACCGAGATCTTTGTCTACGCAGATGATCATCCACAGATCTTCGCGCGAATCACCAGCGCCCTGACCCAACTCGGGCTGGATATCGTCGATGCCCGCATCATCACCACGACGGGCGGACGCACACTCGACACCTTCCTGGTGCTCGAAAGCGGTGGAGGCCAGACCGTGGACGCCGGCTATCGCGCCGACGAGATCCGCCAGAACCTCGAGCGCGCACTCGGACACGAAGGCGGCATCCCCGACCCCGCGTCCCGGCAACTGCCGCGCCGGCTCAAGCACTTCGACGTCGACACCCGGATCGAATTCGAGCCCGCCCCCGGCGGCCATGCCACACGCATGCGACTGCGGGCCCTGGACCGCCCGGGTCTCTTGTCCACGATCGGGCATGTCCTGGGGGAACAGGGAATCGACGTTCGTACGGCCCGCATTGCAACCGCCGGCGAACAGGTCGAGGACAGCTTCCTGCTCAGTCGCCCTGGCCGCACCGCACTCGCCGCGGAAGACCAGGCCCGGCTGCGCCAGGCGCTGCTCGAAGCGATCTGAGGCCTCGCCCAGCCCCATCGCCACGCGCGGAGTCATCCGCAAGCGTCGGCGCGCATCAGCGTCCGCGCGCCTCTAGTGGCTCGGCCTCCGGCTCCCGGGCCGCCTCGCCCAGCAAGCGCGTCTCGAAATCCGTAAGGACGCTGAACTCGACCCGGCGCGAGGCCTGGCGATCCTCCTCGCCCTGCTCGTCCAGCACCCGTCGCGAGGAGGACAGCCCGACCGCCGCGACCCGCGAGCGAAACCAGTCGGCCTCCTGCAGGGCATCCAGCTCGTACGCGTATTCCAGGACCGCACGCGTGCGCCGCTGGCTGAGGTCCATATTGCCGAAATAGGCCTCAAGGGCATCGTCGCTTCCCTCCCACTCGCTGGAGGTATGGCCCTCGATCCTCACCTCCCGGATCACCTCGGAAAACGGACGCAACTGCTCGGCGTAACGCGGCATGAAATCCGCCAGAATTGCCTCGAAGCGCGGGCGTATGGTCGCAGAACTCCGTTCGAACAGAACCTCGGGCTCGCGGAAGCGAAGGGTCAGGCTGTCGCGATCCAGTTCCGCGTTCCAGCGTGGCAGATCCTCGCGGAATTCCTCCTCCAGCACCGAATAGATCGCCGCACGCAGGGCCGCCGCCTCGTTCCGCACCTCGGTATGCGCCGCGCTCTCGCGTTCCACCTGCACCATATGCAACAGAGCCAGGAACAGGAAGATCATCATCAGCGCGGCCATCAGGTCCGCGACCGCCAGCCAGTGCGAGCCATGATCGGCCTCGTTCCCACCACCGGCCCCTCGCCGGCGACGACGACGCGCGAGCCAGGCAAACATCAGCTACGTCCGCCCGCGGATACCGCCGACGCGGCGCGACCACCGTCCCAGCGACCCTCCGCCGCGTGGCCCGCCTGAACGGCGTTCTCGATGCTCTCGAGCATGGCCTCCAGACGTGCATCCATCGCCGGGAAGGCCTCTGTGGCCCGGTCGCGCAGCGCCGCAATACTGCCCAGCAACGCCTCCAGCTCCACCGTCTCGCGGCGCAGGCTGGACAGGGTCGACTCCTGATCCTCCACATGCCGGGTAATCTGCAGCGCCTGGCCCGTCATCCGTTCCAGGGTCTGCTCGGTCTGCTCCACCCCCGTCCGCGCCTGATCAAATGCACGATGCAGACTGTCCATCTGCTGGCGATACTGCTCCTGCCACTCCACCAGGCGGGCCACCGAATCATCGAGGCGCCGGAAGTTCTCGCCGAACTGCTCGCCAAGGCGGCTGTTGAAGTCGTGGATCACCCGCTCCAGGGCCTCGACGAGGTGTCCGCTGCTCATCTCCGTGATCCGCTCGGCCATGCCGTCCAGCGTCCGGGTCAGTTCGCGGTGCTGTTGCTCCAGGCGGGCGTCCAGTCGCTGATCCAGCGTGCGTACCGCCTCCACCACGGCCAGCGAGGCGTCGCGCTGTTCCGCCGCCAGCGTGGTCTGGCCGGATTGCGCGTGCGGCGCGCCGGTGTGGTCCGCCTCTCCCGATGCAGCCGGTGCCGGTGTCATCACCTGGACGATGCGCAGCACCGCGGCCAGCAGGATGCCGACGATACTCGTGACGAACGCCAGCTTCAGCCCTTCCAGAAGGGCGGGTATGCTGGCCTCCACCCGGGCCGCATCGAAATCCAGAAGCCCGATGGCGACACCCAGAAAGGTGCCCAGAATGCCCAATGTCGTCAGCAGCGTGGGCGCCGCGCCCTGCAGGGCCTCCGCCCTACGCAGCGCCGTTGCGGCCAGTGCCGCAAGGAAAAGGCCGAACAGCAGCAGCGCGAAAAATCCGATAACCGTCAACGGGCTGAGACCCTGCAACGTGCCCAGCAGGGCCTCGGCAATACGGTCCAACATCCCCATCCTGCAATCTCCTGTCGTACCCGCGGCACGCTCGTGTAGCTACAGCCCTGGGAATGCAAGAAAGAAGCCAATCGAGTACGTGGCTTCCGGGCGGGACTCGCCGCACATCCGCCAAATTATTGGCGCCAACGTCGGAACCACGTATCGTGGCTGACCAAAAAGCGTCGGGTTGTTGTCCACCGGACGGGTTGATTTCCGGATTCGCACAAGGGTGCCCCGCGCTTCATGGTTCCAGGCGTGCTTTACTCGATACCAGACCTGCCACCTGTACGGAGGGGAGGCGCAGACATGGTCACGCTACCATCCAATCCAGCCGGATCCCCGCACCCAGTACGGTGCATCCGGTACGCCGGCGCAGTGATCGGCTGGCTGTTCCTGGCCCTCGTGGCGCTGCCCGCCCCAGGATACGCAAACGATGCGCGCGTACTGGGCATCCAGCCGTTCCTCAGCCCGCCAGCACTGTTTGAACGCTATGCCCCACTGCGTGACTGGCTCGCCACGGAGCTTGGAGTCCCCGTCCGGATTGAGTCGGCGCGCACACGCGATGTATTTCACC
>NZ_JAWLFK010000067.1:7155-8277 GCF_041685615.1 Thioalkalivibrio sp. | reverse complement strand
CGTAGCGACGCAACAGGCTACTGGGTGTAGCGCGCCTCGTCGCGCTCGTGAGCCTCCTGGGCGGCCACGCTCAGGGTTGCGATCGGCCGGGCTTCCAGCCGGGCAATACCGATCGGCTCCCCGGTCTCCTCGCAGTACCCGTATTCGCCCCGGTCGATGCGCGCCAGCGCCTCGTCGATCTTGTTCAAAAGCTTGCGATAACGATCCCGGGTGCGCAGTTCCAGACCGGCATCCGTCTCGTGGCTGGCGCGGTCATTGGGATCCGGCTCCTGCCAGCTCTCGCTGCGCAGGTGTTCCAGGGTCTGTTCCGATTCCTCGATCAGCTCGGCACGCCAGGCCTCGAGCCTGGCACGAAAGTAGTCCAGTTGACGCGGATTCATGTAGGGTTCGTCCTCGGACGGACGGTACCCGGAATCCGGGCGGGTCTTGGTTTCCTGGCTCATCTCGGGCCCCTCGCCAGGCCCCTTCCCGCCCCATGCGGAAAGGCCCCTGCGCGATACGCGGTACACCCGATCGAGTATAGGGCAATAACCCGGCCGGGCGGCAAATACGAAAGCGCGCCCCAATGCACAACCCCGACCAACAGACAGCGACACACCCCGCATGCAGCGCATCCTCCAGATCAGCGACACCCACCTGGCCCGGGAGCCCGGCCCGATCCGCCCCGGCTACCCCGACAGCGACCGCCAGTGCGCGCGGGTCCTCGATGCGCTCGGCCGGAACCAGCCGCGCCCGGACCTGCTCTGGCTAACCGGCGACCTGGCGGAAGAACCCGCGCCGGAAGCCTATTCGCGCCTGCTGGATCTGCTGGACCGGCATGTGCCGGGCTGGCCGCTCGCCGGCCTGGCGGGCAATCACGACGAGTGGCGTGAACTGGACCGGGCCTTCACAGCCGCCGGGCACGTACTGGACGGACGCCACGTGCTGGGCGACTGGCTCCTGGTTGGACTCAACTCGGCAGTCCCGGGACAGGCGGCCGGACGCATCGAGCCCGCCGAACTGGAACGGCTGGAGCGGGTGCTGACCCGTCATCCGGAGCACTGGGCGATGATCGCCATCCACCACCCGGTCGTGCCGATCGGAAGCGCCTGGATGGACCGTATCGGCCTGACCAACCCGGAC
>NZ_JAWLFK010000067.1:0-7055 GCF_041685615.1 Thioalkalivibrio sp. | reverse complement strand
CCACGCGTGCTGGTGCACGACCCGACGGCCGGGTTCGTCCTGCTCGAGGATCTGGGCGACCGGACCTTTACCCGGGCCCTTGCCGAAGGGGCCGGAGAAGGCGCGCTGTACGATCGCGCCATCGACGCCCTGGTCCAGCTCCACCGTGCCTGGCCGCAACAGGCCGCTAAAGCGCCGGCCCTGCCCGCCTACGACACCCCGCGCCTGCTCGACGAGGCCGCCCTGTTCGCTGACTGGTACTGGCCGGAACATCGCGGCACCCCGATGGAACCGACGCAGCGCGCCGCGTTCCTGGAAGCCTGGCGCGAGACCCTCGAAGGCCTCCCCGCCCTGGACGACACACTGGTGCTGCGCGACTTCCACGTCGACAACCTGATGCTGCCACCCGGCGAGGACCGCAGCTGCGCCGTGCTGGACTTTCAGGACGCGGTGATCGGCAGCCCGGCCTACGACGTCGTCTCCCTGCTGGAGGATGCCCGCCGCGAGGTGTCGCCGGCCACGGTGGAGCGTGGACTGGACCGCTACTTCGCGGGAACCTCCCGGGACCGCGTGGCCTTCACGCGCCATTACCGAGTCCTCGGTGTCCAGCGCACCATCAAGATCCTCGGCATCTTCGTGCGCCTGGCCCGGCGCGACGCCAAGCCCCGTTACCTGGAGCACCTGCCCCGCCTGCACCGGCTGCTGGCGGAGGGGCTGACGCATGCGGACCTGGAGCCGGTCGCCGCCTGGTTTGGCCACCACATGCCCGAACGGCTGCAGGAGGATTAGGCGATGCGCGCAATGATCCTGGCCGCGGGACGCGGCGAACGCATGCGGCCGCTGACCGATCAGTGCCCGAAACCCCTGCTCCCGGCCGGCGGACGGCCGCTGATTGGCTACACGCTCGACCGTCTCGCCGCCGCGGGATATCAGGAGGTCGTCATCAATCTGGCCCACCTGGGCGACCAGATTCGCTCGGCGCTGGGCGAGGAGCAGTCGGGGCTGACCCTGCGTTACTCGCCGGAACCCCCGGGCGCACTGGAGACCGCGGGCGGCATCCGCCAGGCGCTGGCACTGCTGGGGGACGAGCCGTTCCTGGTCGTCAACGGCGATGTCTGGTGTGACCATCCACTGACGCCGCCGGCGACCATGGAAGCGGGCGCCGAGCGGCCGCTCGCGCATATCGTGCTGGTCGCCAACCCCATCCATCACGCACAAGGCGACTTCGTCCTGGACGGGGAGCGTGTCCGGCTGGAAGGCGGCGACCCGCTTACCTTCAGCGGCATCGGCTGGTACGACCCGGCCCTGTTCCGGGATCTGCCGTCAGGCCGCCACGCCCTGGGCCCCCTGCTGCGCCAGGCGATCGAGGCCGGCCGGGTCACGGGCGAGCGCTACAGCGGGGACTGGCGCGATATCGGCACCCCGGAGCGCCTGGCGGCGCTGGACACGGAACTCGGGGGAGGCTAACCCGTCGGGGCACGTGCCTACCCCTTGGCGGGCGCCTCGTTCAGGGCTTGATATAAGTATATCCGGCGCGTTGCAGACGGGTCAGCTCGGCGAGACCACTGGGTACGACGTCCTTCTCCGCGACCTCGTGCAGATCCTCGCGCTCGAGCCCGCGCGATTCCATTGTGTTGCCGCACACCAGGAACCGTACGTCCTGCAGCCTCAGCGTGTTCACGGTGCTACGGAGATCCGGGTCCGTGCGCGCGTGCTGCAGCAGACTGATCCCACTGCCGTGGGTGAGCACCTTGATCTCCAGGGGGGCACCCGCCGGAGTCCCGTCGATGTGATTCTGCAGGTTGCGCAGGGCGTTCAGGTGCAGCTCCGGGTCATCCGTATTGATGTGATAGACCACCCGCAGCGGCTCGTCGGCCGCCGGGGCCTCGGCGACCGTACCGAACAACAACGCCGTTGCAGCGCCGGCCGCCAGCATCAACAAGAACGCCCCGACCAGAAGGTGCCAGCCGGGGCGCAATGCTCGTGTACCGCGGTTCATGGGGGCTCCGGCCGCACCGGATCAGACCTTGATGTAGATCCAGCCTTCGGCCTGACGGCGCGCCGCCTCGGCCACGCCGGAGTCGATCAGTTCGGCTTGCGGCAGGATATCCACGCTCCGGCCCTCCTCGCGTGCCAGCCGGTTCAGGGTCTGGGCGCAGGCAGTAAAACGCAGCGTGGGATAGTCCTGCGCCATGCTGGCGACACGCTCCGGATACGGGGCGCTGTCCGCCCGCAGCAGGTCCATCGCGTTGTTGTGCACCACCACCTGCACGTCCAGATCGCGCCCCACCGAGGCCGCTTCGCGGTACATGCTCTCGATGTCGTCCAGCAACTCGGCCATCGCACGCTTGTCGCCCTCGTTGATATGCAGCAGGACCTGGTCGGTCTTGGTCGCCGAAAACACCTGCTGCGGGGCCGCCGCGCCACCGGGGGCCTCATCACTCGCAGCTACTTGCGCCAGGGCACCGGCATCCTGTCCCGTGGCGGCCGAATGGTTGTCCCCGAAGAAACCGGCATCACGGGTAACCTCGTACCCGCCCAGCGAACCCACGACCAGCGCGAGCACCCCGGCCGCCACCGACGGGAACCAGGCCGAACGGCCACCGCGCGACAGGCGACAACGCCCACCAGAGGCGCGCCCGGCCGGCACGTCCTCGTAGGCCATGTTGACCAGTTCCTTGAGCTGGTGCATGTCACAGACCTCGCGGCTCAGGTGCTCACTGGAGGCGATCGTCTTGAGTGTGTACAGACGGTCCTCCGGCGAGAATTCACCATCCACGAAGGCGTTGAGAATCTCCTCGCTGGGCCGGTTCTTCGCACTCAGTCGTTCATTCGACATGCCGATTCCTCACTACCTTGAGATAGGGTGTATCGGCCGCTGTCCCCGTGTCGGCCTGCTGCTCCAGCAGCACCTTCTTCAGCTGCGCCCGAGCCCGGCTCAGGCGACTCATCACGGTGCCGATCGGTACGTCCAGCACCTCCGAGACCTCGGAGTAGGCAAAGCCCTCCAGGTCCACCAGCGCGACCACCTGACGGTGATCGGTACTCAGTTGGGCCATGGCCCGGTGGACATCCGCGACCATGCGATTGCGCTCGGTCTGCTGCTCCGGACAGTCCTCGCAGGGCAGCTCCATGCTGTCCACGTCCACCGTATCCTTCTGCCGCCGTCCCCAGTCGCGGTAGCAGTTGGTCATGATGCGGAACACCCAGGCCTTCAGGGCGCCCTCGTCCTGCAACGACTTCAGCCGGGTCAGGGCCTTCATCATTGCCTCCTGCACCAGGTCGTCCGCCAGCGCGGCATCGTGACACCACGCAAACGCCATGCGGTACATCTGGGGCCGCAAGTCGCATACCTTCTGGCGCAGCCTGCGCTGCGCGAACCAGGTTGCCATGTTGTGTTTCCTCCATCCGCAGGCCGTACGTGCGACCTTGCTTGTTCTTGTACCCTGTAGGACGCTACCGGGCGCGGGGCTATTCCGGTGTCCCGGCCTTGCGACCGCACAAACCGCGCACCCCGATCCGCCGATCAGGATACCCAATGCCATTTGATCCGCAACAACTGGAGCGCTCGTTTGCGTTCGACCCCGACACCGTCCGGGACCTGCGCGAACGCTGGGCACGCCTGATCACCGGCGCCGTCTGGGGCGAGCTCAAGACCGGCACCATCGGGGCGGTTCCCCGCCTGCGCAAGCGCCTGCTGGAACTGGGCGAGAACCTGCGATCAATGCTGTCCGACCGCGCCTGGATCCCGCACGAGCGGGAACGCGTGAAGGGTGCCATGGCCGCCAGCCTCAACCTGCGCGACAGCCTCCAGCAGACGGACCGCGCCGCCAAGCTGCTGAACGGCGGCGCGGATTTCGAAACCTTTGAGGCCGACTACCTCGCCTTCCGCAAGGTCCTGCTCGCCTTCATCGAGCACCACGAGCAAATCTGGGGCGATCTTCTGGAGAGTCTGTACGACGAGACATCGGACGCCGACCAGCAGGACGAGGACTAGTGGCCCGGCAACGTGATCATTGCCGGTTCGGCGGGCCGGTCAATATTCCGGCGGGGGCGCGAATTGCAGGAAATGGCGCAGTCCTTTACAAGGATCGGAACACGGCCATGGGCGGTGACAGACCAATCCTTCGGGCGTTTCTGTGGCGCCCCGCTGCGGCATTGCGGTGTCTGACAGGAGCTCCGGCCGTTGCCGGCGCGCCACGTCTGGCAGCGAAACGCCCCGGGAATGCTGCGCCCGTAACGATCATGCTGAAGGACCACTAGCCTTGGGCCGCGACATCCGCGAGGAGCACTTTGGCGCGGCAGATTTCGACCGCTTCCACCAGAAGCTCGCCGAGGAGACGGCTCGCCTGCTGGAATGGCTGCGGACGCGGCCGACCGAGCACCCCGCGCCACCGCCGCGGCTCGGCTTCGAGATCGAAGCCTGGCTGTGCGATACCCATGGCCGTCCGCTTCCCGTCAACGACGCCTTCCTCGTGGCCATGGACAGCCCACTGGCCACCCTGGAGCTGGCGCAATTCAATGTCGAGCTGAACAGTAGCGTCTTCCGCGCCGGTCCCGGCTGCTTCGGCGCCATCCTCGACGAGTTGCGCGAGACCCTGCGCCAGGCACGCCGGGCCGCGCGCCACGCCGGGGCCGAACTGCTGATGGCCGGCAGCCTGCCGACCCTGGACCCGGCCGATCTCGGGCTGCATCACATGTCACGCCAGGCCCGCTACCGCGCGCTGAACAGCGCGATCCTGGAACAGCGCGCCCAACGCCCGCTGGAGGTAGACATTGTCGGGCACGAGCACCTGCATCACTGCCACACGGATGTGATGCTGGAGGCCGCGGCGACCTCCTTCCAAGTTCATATCGAGACCCGGCCCGACGTCGCCCACCGAGCCTACAACGCCTCGCTGGTCGCGGCTGCACCGGTCCTGGCCGCTGCCGGCAACACACCCTACATCTTCGGCCACGACCTGTGGGCCGAGAGCCGCATCCCGCTGTTCGAACAATCCGTGGAGGTGGGCGGGTTCGCCGACTCGGCGCGTGGACCGATCCGCCGCGTGACCTTCGGTACCGGGTATCTGCATGCCTCCATCGGCGAGCTGTTCACCGAGAACCTTCAGCACTTCCCGGTACTGCTGCCGGTGGCCCTCGACGAGCCGGCCGACCAGCTGGCCCACCTCGCCTTCCACAACGGAACCATCTGGCGCTGGACCCGCCCGATCGTCGGCTGCGACGCCGATGGCCACCGCAGCCTGCGCCTGGAATTCCGCTGCCTGCCGGCGGGTCCGTCGCTGATCGACATGCTTGCCAACACGGCCTTTGCGCTGGGTCTGATCGAATACCTGGTGGCCGAATCGCCGGAGGGGACCCTCGACACCCCGTTTTCCGAGGCCCGCGACAACTTCTACAATGCAGCCCGGAAAGGCTTGAACGCCCGCATGCGCTGGGGCCATCGAGATCCCGTCCCGGCACCACGCCTGATTACGCGCGACCTGCTGCCCCGCGCGGCCGAGGGCCTGGAACACCTGGGCATTGACTCCGGCGAACGCGATGGCCTGCTCGGCATCATCGCCGCGCGCGTGGCCAGCGGCCAGACCGGCACGCGCTGGCAACGCGACTGGGTCGCACGTCACGGTCGCAACTGGCCCGGGCTGGTCCGGGCCTATCGCGGCTGGCAAAACACCGGCGCGCCGGTCCACACCTGGGGCCTTTGAGGAAACCCGTGACCCACATAATCAACGAACACTTCGAACTGCCCGACGGCTTCCTCGAGGCCACGCCCGAGACCCTGCACCAGTGCGTGCCCGGCCCGGCCCTGATCCACCTGGAGGGCCAGCGCGAGCCCGCCGTGGCCGTGGTCCTGCTGCTGCACGGCAACGAGCCGGTGGGTCTGCACGCGGTGCAGCAACTCCTGCGCCACTACACGGGGCGCCCACTGCCGCGCTCACTGACCCTGGTCGTGGGCAACCCGCAGGCGGCGGCCCTGAACCAGCGCCACCTGGACGACCAGCCGGACTTCAACCGCATCTGGCCCGGAACCGAACAAGGCGGTTCGCGCGAAGCCGATGTCTTTGCCGAGCTGTGCCGGCGCCTGGAGAGCCGCGGGCTGTTCGCCGCGATTGACCTGCACAACAACACCGGACGCAATCCCCACTACGCCTGCATTAACCGTCTGGATGCGCCGTTTCTGAACCTCGCCGCACTGTTCGGACGCACGGTGGTCTACTTCACCCGGCCGCGCGGCGTCGCCTCCATGGCGCTGGCGCGCATCGCACCGGCCGTCACACTGGAGTGCGGCCACCCGGGGGACACGGCCGGCGTGGACCACGCGCGCGAGATGATCGACGCGGTTCTGCACCTGGACCATTTCGCCCCGGAGCCGCCACGCGAGGGGGCCATCGAGATCTTCCATACCGTGGCCCAGATCCGGGTCCGGCCGGGGCTGCAAGTCGGGCTGGAGACACAGCACGACATCCGCCTGGAACCCGACTTGGACGGCCTGAACTTCCAACTGTTACCCGCTGGATCGCGCCTGGTGAACGTGCGCGAGGATGCCGACGAGCCGCTCGTCGCGATCGCCGAGGATGGTTCGGATGTCACCGGAGAGTACCTGGAGCGCGCCGGGCGTGAGGTTCGGCTGAAACGCCAGGCGATGCCGTCCATGCTCACGCTCGACACCCGCGTGATCGCCCAGGACTGCCTGTGCTACCTGATGGAACCGTTGACGCCCTGATCACCGCACGGGCCGCAAAGCGCCCGTAATGACCCGAGTCAGGGTCAGGCGTCGCGCTCGACGCGCTCGAGGACCTGGGCGACGTGATCGCCCTTGCGGTAGTTCGGGAGGTCGCGCTGCATGTCGGCCAGCGCCTCTTCGCGGGCCTGCTCGCTGTCGTACCAGCGATAGGATTCCCAGTCCGGCCCCAGCAGGTGCGGCATGGCCATGGTGCTGCCTTCCGGCAGGCGGATGCGGATTCCGTAGCGTTTCATGGATTCGTCCGAGGTTGCTTCCTTGAGGGGTCGCCCGCATGCACGCACACGACCCGGCGCGCAGTCTATCCGAGCCCCTGCAGACCGGCAATACAGGC
>NZ_JAWLFK010000030.1:7239-32237 GCF_041685615.1 Thioalkalivibrio sp. | reverse complement strand
GGGTTGAAGCCGCGGCGGCGCAGGAAGGCCTTTTCGAATTCGACGATGGTGAACAGAACGATGCCGAATACGAGGATGCGGGCCCATTCCTGCAGGCCGATGGCGGTGGTGCCGAAAAGGAACTGCAGCGTTGGGCTATAGGTGAAGAGGCCCTGTAGCAGGATCAGGGCCCCAACGGCGATCAGGACGGGGCGGCTGCCGAACAGGCCCTCGCGGCTGCACGACGGCTCCAGGATGTAGCGGCTGTTGAACAGGAAGAACAGCTGACCCATGACCAGGGTGTTGATGGCCACGGTGCGGGCGAATTCGTCGGCCACGCCCTGCTGTTCCAGCCACAGGAAGTGCCCGAAGGTGCCGGCGACCAATAGCGCCGAGACGAACCCCACGCGCCAGATCAGGAACCCGGACAGCAGGGGGGTGCGCGGCGGGCGTGGAGGGCGCTGCATCACGCCGGGTTCGGTCGGTTCGAAGGCCAGCGCCAGCGCCAGGGTCACGGCGGTGACCATGTTGACCCACAACACCTGTACCGGGGTCAGCGGCAGCGTCAGGCCGAGCAGAATCGCGGCGACGATGGTGAAGGCCTGCCCGCCGTTGGTAGGCAGCAGGAACAGGATGGCTTTCTTCAGGTTGTCGTAGACCGTGCGGCCTTCTTCCACCGCGTTGGCGATGGAGGCGAAGTTGTCGTCGGCCAGCACCATCTCGGAGGCCTCGCGCGCGGCCTCGGTGCCCTTGATGCCCATGGCGACCCCGACATCCGCGCGCTTGAGGGCCGGGGCGTCGTTGACGCCGTCGCCGGTCATCGCGACCACGTCGCCGTGGCTCTGGATGGCGCGTACCAGGCGCAGCTTGTGCTCGGGTGTGGCACGGGCGAACACATCCACGTGGCGGACCCGGTCCTCCAGCTCGGCATCGGTGGCGTTCTCCAGCTCGTGACCCACCACCACGCCGCCCTCGGTGCTGATGCCCAGTTCATCGGCGATAGCGCGTGCCGTGACGCCGTGGTCGCCGGTAATCATCTTTACGCGGATGCCGGCCTGCTGGCAGTGGGCCACGGCCTCGATGGCCTCGTCGCGGGGTGGGTCGATGATGCCGCAGACGGCGACCAGAGTGAGCCCGCCGTTCTCGATGTCGGCAAACTCCAGCTCCTGGCGATGATCCTCCATGCGCCGGGTGGCCAGGGCGAGCAGACGCTGGCCGCGCGCTGCGACGCCGTCCATCCACTGTTGCCAGTGTTCGGCGTCCAGTGGCGCTTCGCCATCGGCGGTTCGCTGGTGGCTGCAGATGGCGAGCACGCGTTCCGGTGCGCCCTTCAGGAAGACGAATGCCCCGCCTTCGTGATCGTGATGCAGGGTGGCCATGAACTTGTAGGACGACTCGAAGGGAATCAGGTCGTCGCGTGCATATCGTTCGTTGACCTCCTTCGGGTCCAGTCCGCCCTTCATCGCCGCAGTGATCAGCGCCCCCTCGGTAGGGTCGCCCTCCATGGTCCAGGCGTCGTCCTTCGGGTAGACCTCGGCATCGTTGCACAGCAGGATGCCGCGCAGGATTTCCGCAAGTATCGGGTCGGATTCCGGATCGGCCTCCTGGCCGTCGCGGGTAATCCCGCCATGCGGCTCATAGCCCACTCCGGTCAATTCGTACTCCGCCGCGGTGGAGACGATGCTCCTCACTGTCATCTCGTTGCGCGTGAGGGTGCCGGTCTTGTCGGAGCAGATGGTGGTGACCGAGCCGAGTGTTTCGACTGCCGGGAGACGGCGGATGATCGCGTGGCGCGTGGCCATCCGCTGGACCCCGATCGCCAGGGTGATGGTCATGATCGCCGGCAGACCCTCGGGGATCGCCGCGACCGCGAGGCTGACCGCTGCAAGGAAGGTCTCCACCAGGTCGTAGTCACGTACCCAGAAGCCAAAGGCGAAGGTGGCCACGGCCAGTATGCCGATCGCCCCCGATAGCCAGCGGCCGAACTGCGCGATCTGGCGCAGCAGGGGCGTTGTGAGGCTCTCCACTTCGCGGATCATGGTGGAGATGCGGCCGATCTCGGTGTCGGCCCCGGTACCGACCACCACGCCGCGCCCTTGGCCGAAGGCGACGAGCGTGCCGGAGTACGCCATCGAGATACGGTCGCCGAGGCCAGCCTCTGCTTCCACCACGGCGGTCTGCTTTTCGCTGGCGACCGATTCACCGGTCAGCGCGGCCTCGTCGATGCGCATGTTGTGGGCACTGGTCAGGCGGAGGTCTGCCGGAACGCGATCTCCCGCCTGCAGGTAGACGATGTCCCCCGGGACCAGTTCTTCCGCCGGGATAGTGCGTCGCTGGCCGTCGCGCAGCACCTGGGCGCGTGGCGACAGCATCTGGCGGATGGCGTCCAAAGCTTTCTCCGCCTTGCCTTCCTGGATATGGCCGATGATCGCGTTAATCAGCACTACGCCGAGGATCACGCCGGTATCCAGCCAGTGACCGAGCAAGGCGGTGCCGATGGCCGCGGCGATCAGTACATAGATCAGCACGTTGTGGAACTGCAGCAAAAAGCGCCGGATCAGGCCGGTGCGCGCGGTCTCCGGCAGGCAGTTGGGGCCGGTTTCCTTCAGCCGCGCCTCCGCCTCGGTGGAGGCGAGCCCGTGCTCGTTCGCCTCCAGACGCTGGAATACCTCGTCCGTCTTCAGTGCGTGCCAGTCGGGGGATGGGGTGCGATCGCTCATGCGTCTCCCAGGGAGGTGATGGCCAGGCATTCGGTCCGGATGGTCCTATCATGCGCCGCACGGCTTATGCTGTCAGGGGCCATCCCGGGCCTGCGGTGGAATTTTCCCATTCCGGGCGAGTCTACTCATCCACTGTTACCACCAAGGAGCGTTGCCCATGTCACGCTGGATCGCACTGACCGCCCTCGCGGTCGCTGGCTTGTTTACTACCTCGGCGATGGCCGCGGAGAGGGTCACGCTCGAACATGATGACCGGACCCTGGTCGGTCACATGCAGGAAGGCATGGGGGCGACCCCCTCCGACGGCGTGGTCCTGATGCTGCACGGTACGCTGGCGCACGGGCGCATGGAGTTGATGGCGGCGATGCAGGATCTGTTCGCGGAGCATGGCCTGAACTCGCTGTCGATCAATCTGAGCTATGGCATCGACGCCCGCGAGGGCATGTTCGAGTGCGATGCCCCGGTGCGCCACGGGGTCGATGACCACCTGGAGGAGGTCCGCCTGTGGCACGAGTGGCTGCAGGACGAGGGCTACGGCGCGGTCACCCTCTTCGGCCACTCGCGCGGCGGCAATCAGGTTGCGCGCTACCTGACCGAGCACGACCCGGACGGCATCCGCGCCCTGGTGCTGTTGGCGGCCTCCACCTTCGATGAGGACGAGGCCGCCGCCGAGTACGAGGAGCAAAGCGGCGAGCCGCTGCAGGTCGTTCTGGATCGTGCCCGCGAACTGCAGCGCATGGACCAGGACGAGACCCTGATGGAGGACGTGCGCTTCCTTTATTGCGAGGAGTTGGACGTGACCCCGCGCGCCTTCCTTGGCTATTACGACCCGACCCCCCAGAACGACACCCCCTCGGTGATCCGCGGGATGCAGATCCCGACGCTGGTGATCGTGGGTTCGGAGGACGACGTGGTGCCGGATCTGCCGCAGAAGGTCGAGGCGGTAAAGGACAGCGGCGACATCACCCTGATGACCGTGGACGGCGCGGGCCACTTCTTCCGCGACTTCTTCGCGGATGACGTGGCCGATTTCACCGCGGACTTCATCGATCAGAACTGATCGGTAAGCCCTCAAGTTGTGCAAGGCCGGCCCGGGATTTCTCCGGGCCGGCCTTTTTCGTGCCCGTGGTAAGGGGCTATCCGACCAGCAGCGTCAGGTAGAGCCCGAGCATCGTGGCGGAGAACAGCAGCCCGATCGTCTCCCACCGGCTCAGAAGGCGTTCGGCGTCTTCCAGGCGCTGGCGCAGTTTCCGGCGCAGCATCCGCAGGCGTGCCGGCATCCGGCGTGGCCGGGGGGGTGGCAGGGCCAGGTTTCGGCGGGTGCGGCGGGCGGCACTCCAGACGGCCTCGGCCAGAACGGCCAGGTCGCCCTCCGGCACGCGCGGGGTCTCGCGGTCGCGGATCAGCCGGTAGGCGATACCGGCGAGTGAGAACCCCAGGATGATGGGCCACAACAGGGCCAGGCCATACAGGTCCCGTGGCTCGAACGGCAGGCCACCGGGTCCGGCGACCAGGACCCCGAACGGGAGCAACAACCCGATCAGTGCAAGACTGCCCCAGGCCCACCACCGTTGCCGGTCGATTCCGTCGGCGGGTCCTCGAAGTCCCGCCTGCCAGCGCCACAGGAAACGCAGCAGCAGCACGGTGGTGCCCGCCGCGGCGAGGGTCAGCAGCAACTCCGTATGGGCAAGCCAGCCGGGCAGCGCGTCGGGCGCCAGTGGGCTCTTGAGCGTGTTCTTGGCCAGCGCGCCGCTGGTGAAAGGTAGCCCGGCCAGGGACAGGGCCGGTAACAGGGTGAACAGGACAAAGGCGGCGCGGGCCAGGGATGTGACCGGCCACTGGACCTGCATACCCGCCGTCAGGAACAGGGCGCCCTTCGCCAGTCCGTGGTGAACGGCGTACAGCGTGACAGCGGCCAGCAGCCAGCCGCGCGACTCCGGCAGCAACAGGGCCAGGCCAATGCCGACCGTCATCAGGCCCATCTGCGAGATGCTGGAGTAGGCAAGGATGGTCTTCGGTCGTACCTGCAGGACACCCACCAGGACCCCGAGGAAGGCCGCTGCCAGGCCCAGTAGGACCAGGGTCTCGCCGAGCACGGCGTGGCCGGCGGCATCGATCGGCAGCAGCCGTATCCAGCCCAGCAGACCGGCCTTGATCATTGCCCCGGACAGCACGGCGCTGGCGGGCACCGGGGCCGCCGGATGGGCCAGAGGCAGCCAGAAGTGCAGCGGCAGCATGCCGGCCTTGATGCCCAGTCCCAGGACCAGCAGTGCCAGGGTCCAGCCCTCTGGACGCTCCGCCGCCACGGCTGCCAGGCTGGATTGCCCCGCCGAATATACGGCCAGGACCAGCCCCGCGAACAGCAGGACCTCGCCCAGCACCGCAAGGATCAGGTACACGCGTCCGGCGCGCCGTGCCCCCGGTTTTCCGGAGTGGACCACCAGGCCGTAGGCCGACAGGCTCATCAGGGAAAAGAACAGGTAGAACGCGAGGGCGTCCTGCGCGAGGATCAGGCCCAGGTTGCCACCCAGCGCCAGCAGCCAGAACACGTAAAAGCGATGGCGTCGGGTATCGCCCCGCCGCTCGCCGAGGGCGAACAACCCGGCCGCGAGCCACAGGCCCGCGGTCAGCGCCAGAAACGCCCGCCCGGTTGGGTCGACGGCCAGATGAGTCCCCATCAGCAGGTTGTCGAAGGTCGCCTCCAGCCCGGTCGGGGCCAGCGCGGCGAGCACAAGTCCGGGGAGCGCGGCCCAGGGCACCAGGCGGTTCAGCCTTGCCTGCCCCGGGCGCAGGCCGATGAACACCGCCAGCAGCAATGGCAGCAGCGGGACGGCGAGCAGGATGGCGCCGCTCACGGTTGGAACCCCGGCAGCGCGTAGTGACGCTGCACGATCAGGCTGACCCAGCCCAGCGGGCTCAGCCCCAGCCCCGCGAACAGGCCGACCAGCAGACCCAATACGGCGGTGAAGACCACCGGAAACAGCAGCATCCAGTGGGTCTCGAAACGGGTGGGCCCGGCATGCGCCTGCAGCGGTTCATGCCACGGCTCGCGGCGCTCGCCGAGCCAGCCACGGATCACCGGCGGCAGGAAATAGGCCGCGTTCAGCAGGCTGCTGAGGGCCAGCACGCCCAACAACCAGGGCATGCCGGCCTCTAGCGCCCCCAGGCCCAAATGCCACTTGGTCACGAATCCTGCCAGTGGCGGCAGGCCGATCATCCCCAGCGCCCCCAGGGTGAAGGCCAGCATGGTCAGTGGCATGCGCCGGCCGACCCCGTCCAGCTCGCTGATGCGGTGGATGCCCAGGGTTTCGGCGAAGTTGCCGGCACAGAAGAACAGGGTGATCTTGGTGATGCCTTGATGCACCAGATGCACCAGCCCGCCGATGAGGCCCAGCGGCCCGGCCAGCGCCACGCCCAGGATGATGTAGGAGACCTGGCTGATGGTCGAGAAGGCCAGCCGCTGCTTCAGGTCGTCGGTGCGCAGCGCCTGGATGGAGCCGTAGATAATCGTGATGGCCGCCACCACCAGCAGGCCCGCAGTCAGGCCCAGCTCGATCGCCAGTTCGGCCCCGTAGACGTCGTTGACCACGCGGACGATGCCGAACGCCCCGGCCTTGACCACGGCCACCGCGTGCAGCAGCGCGCTGACCGGCGCCGGTGCGACCATCGCGATAGGCAGCCATGAATGCAGCGGCACTAGCGCCGCCTTCACCCCGAAGCCGATCATCAGCAGCACGAACAGGATCTGCAGGGTGGTCGCGTGGGTGTCTGCCAGGCCGTCGAGGTACCCGCCCGGGGAAAAGCCCTCGGCCCCGGCCAGGAGCGCGAGCCAGACAATCGCCGTGAACAGGACCAGTCCGCTGCTCAGGGTGTAGGCGAGATAGAGCCGTCCGGCCCGCACCGCCGCCGGGGTGCCGCGGTGGACCACCAGCGGCCAGGTCGCCAGCGTCAGGATCTCGTAGAAGATCAGGAAGGTAATCAGGTTGCCGGACAGGGCGATCCCCACCGTGGCACTGACGCACAGCGAGAAGAACCCGAAGAAGCGGCTGCGCCGGGGCGAACCCTCCAGATAGCCGATCGCGTAGATGGTGGTCACGAACCACAGCACGGCCGAAAGAGTGGCGAACAGCAGTGACAGCGCATCGGCCGCAAGTACCAGGTCGATCCCCGGCATCAGCGGCAGGCTGAAGCGGTATTCGTCGCCGCGCAGCACCCCGGCGAGGAGGATGCCCACCAGCGCCAGCTTGGCGCCGGCGCCGCCGAGGTTCAGCGTGGTGCGCAGGCCCTGGCGATGCCCGGGCAGGAAAAAGATTGCGATCCCTGGCCCGAGGGAGCTGAACAGGATCGCGAGCAGCAGCCAGCCGCTGTCCATCAGGGGGCCCCCGGCGTCAGCGCGAGCGTGTTAAGAGTCAGCGTCCCGGCCAGCCCGGCGAGCGCCGCGACGGTTGCCAGGCCCAGCGGCACCCAGTCCATCCACGGCGAGCTCGCCTCGCCGGCGTCCGCACGCCCGCGCTGGAATGACGGGGCCACCATGCGCAGCACGTAGGCGGCCGCGAGCAGGCCGCCGCCGGCGATCGCCAGCACCCACAGCACGCCGAAGACGCTACCAGCCAGGACCGTACCCAGACCGGCCTCCAGGAGCAGGTACTTGGCGATGAATCCGCCGGTGAACGGCAGTCCCATCAGGCTGACGCCGGCCAGCCCGAGGGCGAAGACCGTGCGCGGCCGCCCCCGCAGTACATCGCCCAGGTCGGCCAGCCGATCATGGCCGGCGGCGTGCTGCAGCGTACCCGCCGCGAGGAAGACCGAGGCCTTGGCCAGCGCGTGGACAACGGCGAAGAACACCACCACCCGCCAGGCGTCCGGATCCACCAGCATCAGCGGGAAGGCCACCAGCAGGTAGCCGAACTGGGCCACGGTGGAATAGGCCACAATCGATTTGAGGCGGCCGGCGCGCAGGGCCTGAAGCGAGCCCCAGACGAGTGCCCCCACACCCAGCAGTCCGACGAGGATGCCAAAGGTCGGGGTGGCCAGCGGGGCGAACACGCCCATCCACAGACGCAGGATCAGATAGAACGACCCGGTAACCACCAGTCCGGAGAGCACCGCGCTGACCGGCGCCGGGGCCGAACCGTGGGCGGGAGCCAACCAGACATGCAGCGGGAACAGCGCGGCCTTGAGCATGAGTCCGGCGGTCATCAGCACGGCGGCCATGCGCTCGGCCGGGCCCGCCTCGGTGCGTGCCTCCAGCAGCACCAGGTCGAGGACCCCGTGCTCCCCGAACAACAGCACCACGCCCATCAGGAAGCTGAGCGAGCCGAGGATGTTGACCAGCAGATAGCGCATCGCGCCGGAGACCGCCGCGGCCGTGCCGGTGAGTGCGACCAGCGCTACTGCGGACAGCGAGACCACCTCCAGCGTGATGTACAGGTTGAAGGCATCGCCGGAGAGAAGCAGCATGTTCAGTCCGGCCCAGAGCCAGAGCCACAGCGGCCAGAACTGGCGGCGTTCGATGCGATCATGCACATAGCCCAGGCTGTAGAGGCTGGTCGCAAGCCCCACCACGGCGGTGAGCACCAGCAGGGTCATGGAGAGCCCATCCAGCTGCAGCATCAGGCCCAGAGGGGCGTCCCAGCCCCCCAGTGCCACCCGTGTCGCTGCGGTCTCCGGATCCGGCCCGGCGTTCAGGAACAGCGCGCTCAGACCGAGCACCCAGGCCGTGACCGCGAGCGCCCCCAGCAGGCCGATGCGATGGGCCTGGCGCGTCCAGGCCGTTGCCAGGACCGCCACGGCCAGCGACAGTCCCACCAGCCCGGCGATCCCCGCCGGGAGCAACTCGGCATCTGCCGGGGTCACGAGGGCGGGTCCTCGTCCGAGGGCGGAGCGTCAGGGCCGCCGTCGGCATGATGTTCTCCGCGCGAGGTGTCTGCCATCGCGGCATCGTCGTCGGGCGGCCCGGGCAGCATCACCGCGTGGCCGGTCAGCCGCGTCAGGTGCACCACCAGGCCCAGGGCGAAGGCGGTCGCGCTGACCGCGACCACGATGCCGGTCAGGGTCAGGGCCTGTGCCACCGGGTCCGGCGGGCCTTCGCCGCGGGCCGCCACACCCAGCAGCACCATGAACACGCCCGAGCCCATGATGTTCAGGGCCAGGATGCGCAGCACCAGATGATGCCGTCGGATCAGCCCGTACAGGCCAAGGGCGAACAGGGTCGCCCCTCCGGTGGGATAGAGCAGGCCCGGGGTCAGAGCGTGGACAACCGTCTCGGCGAGGCCACTCATGCGTCGTCCCCGGCCGGGCGCCCGGCCACGAACAGGGCCACCAGGGTCAGCGCGATGGAGAGCGTCGCCGCGACCTCGATCAGGATGATCAGGGGATAGGCCCAGGCCCTGTCATAGCCGAGGAAGCCGTGCCCGGCGGCAAGGCCGTATAGCCCCACCAGCAGGAACACGGCGACGCCGGCGGTTATACCCAGGCGCAGTGGCACCCCCGGCGCCATTGGCAGCTGGCGCGGTCGCGCCAGGACCAGCAGGATACCGGCCGCACCGAGGATGGCCCCGGCCTGGAAGGCTCCACCGGGGGCGTGGCTCCCGGCCCACAGCACGTACACCCCGGTGACGATCGCGACCGGCACCAGCAGACGCAGGGTGCCGGGGAGGATCGGGCCCGGAGCCGGGCGGGCCGGGATCAGGTCATGCCGCCCAAGGGACCATGCGCCCAGCAAAGCAATCAGCACGATCGCCAGCTCGAGGAAGGTGTCATAGGCGCGGAAGTTCAGCAGTACTGCGGTGACCGGGTGATCGACGCCGGAGGCGTCCATGTGGGCATCCACCACCGGCTCCAGGCCCATCGACGGGGGTTGGTGCCACAGCGTTGTGACCAGCAGGGCGCCGACCACCAGGGCAAAGGTCAGCGCGGGGATGAAGGTCCGGCGTTCAGGCGGCGGGTCGTGCAGCGCCCGTAGCAGGGCATGCGGCCCGGTGGGATCGGGCGGGGGTGTATGTGGGCGGCCGCTGCGCCGCTCGGCCATGATGCTGCGCAGGCGTTCCAGGGTGACCAGAAGCAGGGCGCCGGTGATGCCCGCGCCGATGGCGGCCTCGGCGAGCGCGATGTCCGGCGCCTCCAGCCGCACCCAGGCCAGGGCCAGCAGCAACCCGAAGGTAACGAACAGCACCGCGGCCCGGAACAGGTCGGTGCTCGCCAGGCAACGCCAGGCCACCCCGACGATGCCGGCCAGCAGGACCAGATCGAAGAGGACCAGCAGCCCGTTCATCGATCCGACTCGAACTCCCCGTGGGTCCAGGTCCGTTGCGCCACCATGTGCGCGGCGGTGGTCCCCGCGGCCAGGACCAGCAGCCAGATCAGCAGTAGCTTGAGGATGTCCGCCGGACCGCTGGCCTGAAACATCAGTCCGAGTACCACCAGCCCGAGCCCGACGTTGTCGGCCTTGGTCAGCGCATGCAGACGCGAGTAGACGTCGGGGAAGCGCAGCAGCCCGGCGGTGCCGGCGGCGAAGAACACAAGCCCCGCCAGGAGTAGTACCCCGGTCAGGGCATTAGCGATCATCGTTCGGCTCCTCCGGCTCGGCGGATTCCGCTTGCTGGCTGTGGATCGGGGTATCCGGTGGTTCCGGCAGGCCGTGCTGGCGGACGAAGGCCACGGCCGCGACCACCGCCAGCAGCGCAAAGACCAGCGCCACATCCATCAGGGCGGATTCCTCCAGTGCCAGCGACAGCAGCAGCAGGATCGTCACCCCGGTGGTGCCGAACAGCTGTGCCGCCAGCATCCGGTCCCCGGAACCCGGCCCGCGCAGCACGCGAACGAGACCCAGCAGGATGGTGCCCAGCAGGAACAGCGCCGCGCTCAGGTAGAAGACGTTCACGCGGTTTGCCCGTTGCGTTTGTCGCGGTGGTCACGCGGGTCGCGGAAGGCGGCCCGGATGTGTCGTTCCAGAGTGATCAGCGCCGCCCGGGTGTCGGCGTCGCGATCCAGCACATGCAGGGTCAGCAATCGGCCCTCCAGCCGAATGCTGAGCGTGCCGGGCAGGAGGCTGATCACGGCCATGAACAGGGTCAGGGGCGGACCATGGGCCAGATCGACCCGGTAGGTCATGAAGCCGGGCTCGATCGGCAGGCGCGGGTCCAGTGCGCGGCGCGCGACATCCAGTCCGCCCACGAACGAGCTGCGCAGGAACAATCCGAGAAGGGCTGGCAGGGCGCGGAGCCGTAACGGGAGCGGGCGCCCGGCCGGCAGAAGCAGGCTGGCACCCCCGGCCAGCAGGATGGCGAGCAGGGCCAGTGGTTCGAGCAGCGCCGCGCTGCCGGCGAGGATCCACCACAGCAGTGCGGCCGCGGCCATGGTCGCGACCGCCCGCCGGGTGCGTGACCGCCCGCGCCCGGGGAAGCCGCCGTCCGGTGGGTGCGTGGCCGATACGCGTGGCATCGTGTCGTCTCCTGGCGGCTCGGCCGTGGACGGGTGTCGGGGTTACTGCAACTGGTTGCTGGCGTCGGTGAAGCCCATCAGGGACACGTCAAAGACGAATGGCTGTTCCTGGTGCAGGGCGCGGAAGGCCACCGTGAGGGCCTGTCCGCCTCGCAGTGCACTCATCTGCTGGTTGTTCAGTTCGCGCCCGGCGACACAGCCCTGCTGCACGCAGGTCACGTAGCCGGCGTCCATCTCCTCCCCGGCGTCATCGACCTGCATGCGGATGCCGGGCCGCAGGTCCACGCCCAGCGGTACCAGCACTTCGATTACGTGCTGGTCACCCTCGCGGCGGATAGTCGCCTGAAGGAACAGGCCCTGGGCCTGCTCGTCCTGGATCTCCAGCGTTTGCTGCATCCGGCAGCGTTCGCCTTCCGGGGTCTCGACGCAGGCCACCTCCCAGTCATCATAGAGCGTGGTTTCCGGTTCCTGTTGCTGGCCGGACTGTTGCGGCTGGTCGGGCTGCCCCACTTGCTGGGCGATCGCGGGGGCGCCCGTTGTCACCATCAAGGCGAGGGCCGTGATCAAGAGAGTGCGGCGAACGCGGTACATGGACTGGTTTCCCGTAGGCATGAGGGGTGAGATCTCCGTGACTGAACGTGCGCCCACTCTACCGTGCTACGCAACCCGGTGCTTTGAATGGACTCAGTTTTTGCCCAGCAGATCTTCCAGCGGTTCGGGGCGATGGAGCCCGTAGCCCTGGGCAAAGTCCACCCGCAGTTCGCGCAGGCGCGCGATGGTGACGGCGTCCTCGGCGAATTCGGCAATGGTCTGCTTGTCCAGTAGATGGCCGATGTTGTGGATGTTCCCGACGAGGGCCCGGTTGACCGGGTCCTCGTCGATGCCGCGCACAAAACTGCCGTCGATCTTCAGGAAGTCGACCGGCAGGGTCTTCAGGTAGGCAAATGAGGACAGGCCCGAACCGAAGTCATCCAGTGCAAAGCGACAGCCCATTGCGCGCAGGTCGCGGATGAATCGCAGGGCGGCCTGGTAGTTGGAGATGGCCGCCGTCTCGGTGATCTCGAAGCAGAAAGTCGAAGCAGGCAAGTGGTGCAGGCTGAGCTGAGTCTTGATGAACGGCAGCAGACTCTCATCTCCAAGCGTTTCCCCGGAAAGATTGATCGCACAGTGGCGGATGCTCTGGTCGCCATGCTCGCGGAGGTGTGCCGCCACCATCGAGAATGCACGGGTAATGATCCAGCGATCCACGATGCTGATCAGGTTGAAGCGCTCGGCGGCCGGAAGAAATACTCCCGGAGCGATCAGATGGCCTTCTGTGTTGCGCAGCCGCACCAGGATCTCGAAAGACAGCCCCCGGTCTGGATCTCCCTGCAGAGGTTCGCTCAACGGATGGATTTCCTGGGCAAACAGCACCAGCCGGTTGTTTTCAACGGCGTCCGAGATCTGGGTGGCCCAGTCCATCTCGCGGTGATGTCGCAGGAGTTCGGCATCGTTGAAGTGGAAGACGTGCGAGCGGTGGCGGCCCGCATTCTTGGCTGCATACACCGCCATGTCGGCCCGGCTCAGCAACTCGGCGAGGGTTTGGGCCCCGGGATGGAATTCGATGATCCCGATGCTGGCGCTGATGCGGAATATTCGGTTCTCCCAGTTGAAGCGGAATCCGTCGAGCACCGAGTGGATAGCATCCGCGACGCGCTTCGCATGATCGACGTCACAATGCGCCAGGAGAACCCCGAATTCGTCGCCGCCTAGCCGGGCCAGCAAGTCGGTCTCGCGGACCTGGTCCAGCATCAGACTGCCCACTTGGCGGATCATCTGGTCGCCGGCGGGGTGGCCGGCAATGTCATTGACGACCTTGAACTGGTCGAGGTCGATGTACAGCAGGGTGTGGTGCTCGGACCGTTGCGGGTTTTCCGGACCCGCGACCAGTTGCTGCAGACGGTCCTCGAACATGCGTCGGTTGGGTAACTGGGTCAGTGGGTCGTGACTGGCCTGCCAGGAGAGTTGATGGGACATTTCGCGCGCCTGGGTGACGTCATGGAATACCAGAACAACGCCCGTGATCTCGCCGTCGCGGTCGCGGATCGGTGCGGCCGAGTCCTCGATGGCAAACTCCTCGCCATCGGGACGCAACAGGATGGTGTGGTTGGCCAGTCCGACGATGCGCCCCTCCTGCAGACAGCGCTCGACCGGGTCGCTCGTCGGCTGGCGCGAGACTTCGTTCAGGATGTGGAAGACCTCGGTCAGCGGCCTGCCCTGGGCACTTTCGTTGTCGTGGCCCGTCAGGTATTCGGCTACCGGGTTCAGGAAACGGATGCAGCCGTTGGTATCGGTCGTGATCACACCGTCGCCAATCGAGGACAGGGTGACCTGGGCGTGCTCCTTCTCGCGGAACAGGGCCTCCTCGGCCTGCTTGGTCTGCGTGATGTCCTGCACCACGCCGTACATGCGCAGCGGCGCCCCGTTGGTGTCACGCAGCGTGTCCCCCTGGCCAAGAACCCAACGGATCTCGCCCTGCGGGCCGCGCACGCGGTGTTCCACCACGTAGCGCTCACCGGTCTCGAACGCCGATTCGATCGCTTCGCGCACCCGTTCGCGATCTTCGGGCAGGATCTGTTCAAGAAAGCGCTGAAAGGAGATGTCCGGGTCGTCCAGGGCCACCCCGAACAAGCGGTAGGTCTGTTCGGTCCAGACGACGCGGTCGCTGGCAAGATCCCATTCCCAGCTCCCGATGCCGGCATAGTGCTGCGCCAGGTGCAGCCGCTGCTCGCTGGTCCGCAGTGCCTCCTGTCTTGCGACGAGGGTGTCGGTCATGCGGTTGAACGCGGCGGCCAGCCGTCCGATTTCGTCTTTGCCCGTGACCGATGCGCGCAGGCGGGTTTCGCCCCTGGCAATGCGCTCGGCGGCATGGGTCAACAGGCTCAGACGGCGGCCGAGCACGGTGTACAGCAGCCACCACAGGCCGGCGAACGCGGCCAGCAGCACCGGGCTCATCAGTGCCGCCGAATGAAGCGCTGCCTGTTGCGCCTGGGCAAACGGGTAGGACAGATCCCAGGCCAGGATGAGTGCGCCTGAAGGACTGGGTCCGAGTCGGGTGGCCGAGTCGATGATCTCGAGGTGGGCGGTGGCAACGAGGGTGGTGCTTTCGGGGAAGTACTTCACTCGCGCGGCCCGTTGCTCCCGTGCCGCTGACAGCAATTCCATGATCGGCTCGCCAAGCTCCGTGGTGCCTTTCCCGTTCAGGCTGTCGCGCAGGGGGCGGTTGACTGCGCTGCGATCCAGGGCGGCCAGAACCCGGTCCTGGTCATCGATTACCCGTGCCAGGCGGACCCGGATATCGGGACCCAGGGCGGCAATCTCTGCCTGGACGCGGGTATCGTCGGACTGGTTGATCGTAATTTGCACGAGGCGCTGTAACCGGCTGACCTCGTTGGTCAGTTCGCGCTCGGCGTTTTCCAGGATGGCTTCCTTCTGGTTTTCGATCAGGGCAATCGTATAGAGCGCCGACAGGACCAGGGCCACCGCGAACAGCAGGAGGGGCAGCGCGACATTGACCGGGAAACGGTAGAGCCAGCGGGTCATCCAGCGTGCCCTGCCGACTTGCCGGGGCACGCCGCCGATTTCACGATCTGGTTGTCGAACAGCGTGTCCAGTTCCACACCCCCGGCCAGGAGGTCATTCTCGCGCATCAGCTCGGCCAGCCGACCGGTGGTGTCGTGCAGCATTTGGCCGTGGTTCGCCAGGGCGCGGCAGTTGTCCGCGCGCGACGGAAATTGCACCCCGTCCAGCGCCTGCTGCGAGTGCTCTGGGGGAAGCTCGGTATGACGTCCGATGATGGCGCGCGCATCCACGGGGTCCTGTTCCAGATGCTTCAGGGCCCGAAACCAGGCGTTCACCAGGTCCGACAGGTGTCTGCGCTGGCTTTGCAGGGCCGAACGGTGTGCGACGAGTACGTCGACGATCTCGCCCGGGATGCGGGTGCTGTCGAACAACTCCACGGCCCCTTCCTGCAACAGACGGCTGCGGATCGGTTCGAACGTGGCCAGGGCGTCGACCTCGCCGCGGCGGAAGGCCTCCGCATGCCGTCCAGCATCCACGCGAACGACCTCCACCGCGTCGGCCTCGAGATCGCCGTGCTCCAGCCCGCGTGCCAGCAGGTACGCGGTGGCGGCCGAGTTCTCGACGCCGATACGGCGCCCCTCGAGTTCGGCGAGCGTCGCGATGCCCGGGCGGGCCAGGATGGTGTCCGCGCCGTGGGAATAGTCCATCAGCAGGATGACCCGGATGTCGTGCCCGTCGGCGCGCAGCAGCAGGGCTTCGTCCAAGGTCAGTGCGGCCACATCGACGTTGCCGTTGCGGAATGCCCGCAGGGACTCGGTGTTGGATGTGAAATGGGATAGCCGGATGTCGTCGCGCGGCAGTTCACCCCGGTCCAGGGCGATGTTCAGGGGCTGATACCCGATCCACTCGATCGTTGCGACCCGCAGGGGCGGTTTGTCGGGCGCACCGCATCCGCTCAGAAACAAGACCATCAAGGCCAGCGTACGCACGGCATGCCGCCACCATGGGTCCGCGACGGTCCTGTGACGGTCTCGCCGGATGATCGCAGTCGCCATCGAGGGTCCTGGTCCAGGTAGCACATGGCCGGGGATCATTTCGCCCCCTGTGGGAAACGTTGCGGGACGCCACGGGTCTCGAGTATCCCGACCGTAAAAGCCCCGGTCAACGACGCGGCGATTCGGGATCCTGGGTGTAGCGGTCGGTGAAGGCGCAGCGGCCCTCGGGCAGCCAGTCCGGGAAGTCGTAGTAGCGGGCGAGCACCGGTTCCACGACCTGGTCGTGGTAGGCGGCGTAGTCGAAGCCGCGGCCTTCGGCGAGGGTCCAGGCGACGCCGCGGATGGTCACTTCGCGTACGCGCACCTCGTCGAAGAAGGGCTCCACCTGCGCCGGGTCCAGCACGCCGCGGGTGGGGACGTAGAGCAGGTTGGCCCCGTCCAGGGCGCGGAAGTCGGTCAGCAGGTCGTCCTGGCGGCCGTAGTGGGAGCCGGGGCCGAACACCCCGACCGCGCGCCCGGCGTAGTAGCCCAGCACCGCCGAGCGCGAGTAGCTGCGGGTGAAGACATGCCAGTCGGCGTCGTATTCGTTGACCGCCGCGGCCACCGATTCCGGCGCCAGGTAGAACACCGCGTCGGCATAGCGATCCTGGCCCTTCAGCCATTCCACCGGCATCAGCGCGATCGTCAGGATCGCGATCGCGTGGAGTGCTGCCAGGGCTCCGGAAAGCCATACTCCGAGCGTCAGCGAACGCCGCGCCAGGAACAGCGCGGGCAGCAGCAGGAAGGGCGCGAAGGCGGCCAGCCAGTGCAGCCCGATGCTCTTGAACGGGGCGAGCAGGGCAAACAGGAGCAGCGGGATCAGTCCGGCGGACAGGAACACGCCCAGCTGGTGGTCGCGGATGCCGGCGACCAGGGCCCGCCACTGACGCGCATAGAACCACAGCAGCCAGGGCGTGAACAGGTAGATCAGCAGGATCGCGTAGGTCAGCCAGTTGCCGGGGTCGAAGCCGCCGTCGCCGTGCCGGTTCACGATGTTGAACATCACGTTGTACCAGCAGTTGCCCCAGTTCCAGTACAGGTTGAGGGCCACCGCCGGCACCACGCCGAGGAGGATCAGCAGGAGGCCGCGCCAGTGGTGCCGCGCGAACAGCAGGATGTGCAGCCCCAGCGCGATGCCCAGCAGGACCGCGAAGTACTTGGACAGGAATGCCAGCCCCAGGGCCAGCCCGGCGAGCAGGAAATAGGCCGCGCGCCCGGTGCGCAGCGCCAGCCAGGCGAGGCCGGTGGCGAGCAGGGCGAACAGGATCAGCGGGGTGTCCGTCGCGGTGATGACCGCGATGAAGAACAGCGGCATGAACAGCGCCAGCAGCGACACGAGGCGCGCGCGGACCGGATCGGTGTGTCGCCACCAGAGGAAGATCGCGAGCGCTGGCGCCATGGAGGCAAAGATCCCCAACGCGCGGATCGCGAGCGGGTGGTCCGTCAGCGCCAGCACTGCGGTCAGCCACCAGCCGATCATCGGCGGGTGGTCGTAATAGCCCAGATCCGGGTTGTGCCCCCAGATCAGGAAATAGGCTTCGTCGCCGGTGATCGGCAGCGCCCATGCCATGCCGATCTTGAGCAGCAGGACGGCCAGCAGGATCGCGCCGTAGTGGCGTGCGAGCCACGGCCACGAGGTGGGTGTCGGTCTCACTCGGGGGCACCCTCCAGGGCGGGTCCGTGGACGCGCCGGAAGCGGCCCCGACGCATCCGGTAGCCGCTGCCGGCCATCTCCAGCAGCGGCTGGTCGGCTGCGCTGTCGCCGTAGGCCGCGATCAGGTCCACCGGCTCGTCCGGGGGCAGGGTGGCCAGCCAGGCGGCGACCGCCGCCGGCTTGGCGGCGCCCCGGCAGTTGGTGCCGTCCAGGCGCCCGGTGACGCGACCGGCGTCATCCACCGCGAGGCGCGAGCTGACCACGCCGGTGACTCCGTGGCGCTCGGCCCAGGGCTGTAGCCAGACATCCAGCGAGGCGGAGACCAGTACACAGTCGTGACCCGCAGCCTGGTGGGCCTGCAGTGCGCGCATGCCGGCCGGGCGCAGCAGGTGGTCGAGGGCGCGGTCGGCGAATTCGCGGCCCCTGGCCTGCAGGTGGGCGAGGGTCTCCCCGGCCAGCATGCGGGTCAGCACTATCTCTTTTGCGTCCTGGTTGGACAGGCGCTTCAGCGCCAGGCCGGTCAGCGCCGGGAGGCAGTCCGGCAGGCGGCGGAGGAAGGCCGATGTCCCCAGCGTGTGGCGCAGGAAGGGGAACAGGCTGTCGCGCCGGGTCAGGGTGCCGTCGAAGTCGAACAGCACGATCTGCCGCGTGTCATTCCGGTTCATCGTTATGGCTTCAGGGTTATAGCTTCAGGCGCTTGAACAGGTATTCGGGGATCAGGCGGATGACGGTCATGATCACCCACCACTTGCCGGGCAGGTAGGCGACGTCGCGGCCGCGGCGCATGGCGCGGACGATGCCGCGGGCGACCGTTTCCGGCTCGGCCCACAGGGCGCCGGCGCGGTTGAAGCCCTCGGTCATCGGGGTGCGCACGAAGCCGGGCTTGAGCGTGACCACGTCCACCCCGCTGAAGAACAGCCGGTTGCGCAGCCCCTGCATGTAGATCGCGAGCATGCCCTTGGCGGTGCCGTAGGTGTAGTTGCTCTGGCGCCCGCGGTCGCCGGCGACCGAGCCGATGGCGGCGATCACGCCACGGCCCCGGGTCTCGAAGTCCGGCGCGATGCGGGCCAGCAGGGCGATGGCACTGGTGCCGTTGATGTGGATCGCCTGCAGGGTCTCCTCCACCGAAGCGTTGCACGCGGCCTGATCCGGCAGGGTGCCCCAGGCCAGCAGCACGCTGTCCACCTCGCCCAGGGCCTCCTGCGCCTGCTGCCACAACGCCGGGTGGCCGTCGATGTCCGCGAGATCCGCTGTTGCGCCGAGGATGCGCGTGCCCTCCGGGTCGTCGCCACGCACCCGCAGGTCGGCCAGCAGGGCCTCCAGGGCCTCGCCGTCGCGGGCCACGCAGAACAGCCGCGCACCGGTCTCCGCCAGCTCCCGCGCCACCGCGGAGGCTATGGCCGAGGTGGCACCAAAGAGGACAACGTTCTTCATTGGGTTCATGCGGTCACCCTGCGCCAGAAGCCGGAGGAGAATTCGGGGTCCACATACTCGGCGAAGACCTCCCAGCCGGGGAACCCCTGGCGGAAGATCTCGGCCGGCATGCGCGCGTCCTTCGCAGGGTACAGGGCACCGCCGGCCTCCTGCACGATCGCGTCCAGGCGCGCGAACAGGCGCTCGGTGTCGCGGCCCTTCTCCGGGAAGTCCAGCGCGAGCGTGGCACCGGGTCGGGGAAAGGACAGCAGGCCCGGCGCGGGCCGGTCGCCGAAGGTCTTGAGCACCGCGAGAAACGAGCCCTGGCCGCTGGCGGCGATCGCATCCAGCAGGGCCTGCACGCCGTCCCGTGCGGCATGAGGGGGCAGTACGCACTGATACTGGTAGAAGCCTTGATGCCCGTAGATGCGGTTCCAGTGCCGGATCGCGTCCAGCGGGAACAGCCAGGGCCGGTGATGAACTGCGCGCGGCGTGGCGTGCACCGGCTGGCGGTAGTAGAGGTGGTTGAAGGCCCGCAGGGTCAGGCGGTTGACCAGCGAGACCGGCGGGTCCAGCGGGATGCTGCGGCGGCGTTCGCGCGGGGCCTCCTGGCGGGGCGCTACGGTCGCGTGTCGCGCGGCGCTGTAGATGCCGCGACCCACGCGCCCGCCGGGGCCCGGGTTCAGGCAGTCGATCCAGGCGACGGTGTAGGGCCACTCGCGCTCGGCCTGCGTGTTCAGCTCCCAGAACGCCTCCAGAGACTCGAAGCGTTGCGACCAGGCGCGCATCCAGGCGCTGCGGACCGGCGCCAGCTGCAGGGTCACCGTCTCGATCAGGCCGGTCAGGCCCAGGCCGCCGATCGTCGCGGCAAACCAGTCGGGGGTGGTCTCGGGGGTGACCTCCAGCACCTGGCCGTCGGAACGGCGCAGGGTCAGCCCGAGTACGTGGTCGCCGAAGCTGCCGGCCTGGTGATGGTTCTTGCCGTGCACGTCGTTGGCCACCGCGCCGCCGAGGGTGACAAAACGGGTACCCGGCACCACCGGCGGGAACCAGCCGCGCGGCACCGCGAAGCGCAGCAGGGCATCCAGCGTCAGTCCGGCCTCCGCGGTGATCCGCCCCGTGGCGGCGTCGAAGGCCACGAAGCGATCCAGCCCCGGGGTATGCAGTAGCGAGGCTTCCGGATTCAGGCAGACGTCGCCATAGCTGCGCCCGAGGCCGTGGGCGAGCAGGGGGCGAGGCACGTCGGGCAGGCCCTGCCCGCGCCGGTCCAGCGCAACCTCGGTGGTGTGTTCCACCCGGGGTATGCGGTTCCAGCTGGCAGTCATGACCCGCCCACCTCGTCGTTGCGATCCCCGGTAGGAGGCCAGCCCCCTGGCCAATTGGGCGCAGCTAATATCCTCTGCGCCTGAATGCGCGGGCGTCCACGCATTCGCAGGCCCCCGGTTGCAGGGTGTACGACATTCCCTCGGGTACAGCCCGACAGCATGACGCCCAATCGGCCAGGGGGCTGGCCTCCTACAATGGAACCGTTACGCATGGGGTTGAACCGGGCGTTCGTGGCCGCGGGCCTCGGGGTTGGTGGCCAATGCGATCAGGCCGAGGATCACGGCGAACCACAGGGTGGTGAAGCGGATCAGCATGGTCGCCGCGATGGCGTCGGCCGGCGGCATGTCGGCCCACAGCAGGAGGCCGACCATGACCGCCTCGGTGCCGCCCAGCCCACCGGGCAGAAAGCTGAGGGCCCCGGCCAGCATGGCCAGCGCGAATACGAAGGCGGCGAAGGCGAAGCTGACCTCGAAGCCCATCGCATTGAGGATCCACCAGAAGGCGAGGGCCTCGGCGCTCCAGGCGATGACGCTGAGGGCGGTGGCCGCGGCCAGCAGGGCCGGACGGTGGCAGCGCCGGGCCTGCAACAGGATCGTCGCGATATGGTGCAGGCTGCGCCACAGGCGCCGGCCCGGGCGGTCGCTGATGCGCTGCAGCCAGGCCAGTGGCCGCCGCCAGGACAGCACGACCAGCGCCGCGAGGATGAAGGCCGCGCCGGCCGCGATCAGCCAGGTGCCCTGGGTCACCAGGGTCAGCCCCAGCATCGACAGCAGCACCACCGCGATCAGGTCGGACAGGCGCTCGGAGACGAAGGCGGCGAAGCTGTCCGGGTAGGGCACCCGGCGGCGCTTCAGCAGCACCCCGCGCAGCGCCTCGCCGGCCTTGCCGGGCGTGGTGGTCAGGGCGAAGCCGGCCACATAGATATGCAGGCTGGCGCGCGTCGGGACGGCATGGCCCAGGGTGCGCAGGTAGAGCTGCCAGCGGGTGAAGCGCAGGCTGTAGTTCACCAGCGACAGCCCCAGGGCCAGCAGGACGCCGCCGGCGCCCACCAGCTTCAGGGCGCGCCAGACCTCGTCCGCCCCTGCCCACAGCACGACCCCGAGATACAGCGCGACGGCAACGATGATCGAGAGCATCACCGCGCGCAGGCGCCAGCCGGAGAGCCGCACCGCGCTCATGCGAGTACGGCGAGGGTCACGCCCATCCATACCGCGACCGTGGCCAGCAGGTGCGGGTCGGTGACCAGGTCGCGCGAGGTGTCGTTGCCGGCGCCGCGCGCGTGCAGCAGGAACAGGTAGCGGAAGATGCCGTAGATCACGAACGGCAGGGTGTAGATCAGCCCGTCCGTGCCGTGCAGCGCGATGGTCTCGGCGCTGACGGTGTAGAGCCCGTAGGCGAGCACGGTGCAGGCGGCGCTGATGGCGATGAATTGATCCAGGAGACTGACGCTGTAGTCGTGCAGCACGCGCCGCGTCCCGTCCTGATCCGGAGTGTGTTCGATGGCGCCATCGGCGAGCTCCGCCCGGCGCTTGGAGAAGCCCAGGAACAACGTCAGCATCAGCCCGCACAGCAGTAGCCATTGCGAGGGTTCGATCCCCAGGCCGAGGGTGCCGGCGAGGATGCGCAGCATGAACCCGGCGGCGATGCTGAAGACGTCGAGGATCACGATGTGCTTGAGCGACCAGGAATAGGCCACGTTCAGCACCAGGTAGGTCAGGATCAGCGCGATCACCCAGGTGCTGACCAGTGCCGCGAGGACCAGCGCGACAATGACCGCGGTGGCGAAGATCGCCCAGGCGGTGGAGATCGCGATCGCGCCGCTGGCGATCGGGCGTTCGCGCTTGGTCGGGTGGCGGCGGTCGGCCTCGACGTCGACGATGTCGTTCAGCACGTAGACCGCGCTGGCGATCGCGCAGAATGCGAGGAAGGTCACGCTGGCGGCGAGCACCGTCCCGGGTTCGCCCCACTCGTGCGCGAACACCACGCCGAGGAACACGAAACCGTTCTTGATGTACTGGTGCGGGCGCAGCAGCTTGATCAGCGAGTGCAGCATGCGGGCGGTCGTCCGTGAAGGTGGTTGCAGTCTACTGACGCGCTGGATGCGTTACCATCGGCGGCGCTGTCGCGCGCACCCGCGTGTGTTCGATCCCATATCTCGATCCGCAGGAGAACTGCCATGTCGCTTGTTGCCCGATCCCTTCTGTCCGCCACCCTGCTGCTCGCAGCCGGGCTGCTGGCCGGCTGCATGTCCGGGGGCGGTCCGGAGCCCGAGTTCGCCGAGGGCCAGCCGTTTCCCGAGCGCACGCTGAATGACCAGCACGGGAACCCGATCGAGCTGCCGGGCAATGCCCGCGTGATCCTGAAGACCGTCGAGGCGGCCCCGGCCGGCGTCGCCAACGCGGTCCTGAGCGAGATGAACCCCGCCGAGCGCGAGGGGATCGTCTACATCGCCGACATCCACGAGATGCCGTCGCAACCGATGCAGAATGTGGTGCTGCCGCGCATGCAGGCACGGGAATACTCCATCGTGGTCACCTCCAGCGAGGCCGATGCCGGTTTCCTGCCGCATGAGCCCGAGCAGGTGACCGTGGTCCTGCTGGATGGCGAGGGCGTGGTGACCGACGTTGATCATGCCGGAAGCGAAGAAGCCCTGCGGGACATGCTCGACGATGCCGGCGACTAGGCGCGCCGGATGACGGGCCCTCGTCGGGCCCGGGCCTGAAATGGCCTTCTTCCTGGGGTTGCTGACGGCCCTTGGATTCGGCGCCGGTGACTTTTTCGGCGGCCTGGCCTCCCGGCGCATCCCGGCACTGGTGGTGGCCTGCTACTCGCAGATCCTGGCCACCGTCGCGCTGCTCGTGATTGCTCTCCCGCTGGCGGGACTTCCGGGCACCCAGGCCCTGCTCTGGGGGGGTGCCTCGGGGCTCGCCCTGGCCCTGGGACTGCTGGCCTACTACCACGGCCTGGCCGAGGGCTCGATGGGACTGGTGGCCGCCGTGACCGGGGTGATCTCGGCCCTGGTGCCGCTGCTCGTCGGGCTGGTGATGGGCGAGCAACCGGGACCACTGGCGCTGTCCGGGGTCGCCGCTATCGTGGTGGCGATCGGGATGATCTCGGGCGGGTCCCGCAAGGCCAGCCCGCGGCGCCTGGACGAACCCGTGCGTGGCTTGATGGCGCTGGCCCGGGGCGAGCACCCGGTGCGCGGGCTGGTGGACGCGACCATTGCCGGGGGCTGCTTCGGCCTGGTCTTCGTGTTCCTCAACCAGGCCGAGGCCGGCTCGCCGCTGTGGCCGGTGGTGGCCACGTCGGCGGTGGGCGCGGCGGCGTTGCTCGTGGTGATGCTGATCCGCCGCCCGCAGACGGGGATGAGCCGGTCCACACTGGTACTGCTGTCACTCGCCGGGCTGTTTCAGGCGGCGGCATCGCTCGCGTTCGTGGTGGCCGTGCGCATGGGGCTCTTGTCGATTATCGCCGTGGCCGGTGCGCTGTCGCCGGCCCCGACCGCGCTGATGGCGCGTCTCTTTCAGGCGGAGCGCATGTCGCGAGTGCAGCTGGCTGGCTTTGTCTTCGCCCTGGCAGGTATCGTGCTCATCGTGCTGGGCGGGCCCGGGTAGTCACCGGACAAGTCTGCTAAGTTGGCTGCATGAGCCAATCCACAGGAGGTACCCGGTGTTAGAAGATCCACAACCGGAAGTCGTGCGCAGTGAGGTGAGCGAGCCCGCGGCCGGGCCGCGCAAGGACGGCACCATGGTCACCGTGGTGTACGTGCTCTACCTGGTGAGCTTCCTGACCGCGCTGACCGCCATCGCCGGATTGATCATCGCCTATATCAAGCGTGGCGAGGCCGACTCGGTGAGTGTCTCGCACTTCACCTACCAGATCCGCACGTTCTGGATTGGGCTCTTGTTCGCCGTGATCGGGGTCATCACGTCCCCGATCGGTATCGGCTTCCTGATCTTCCTGGCCCTGATCATCTGGTTGCTGGTGCGCTGCATCAAGGGCCTGCTGGCCAACAGCGACAACCGCGCCATCGAACAGCCCGAGACCTGGCTCTGGTAAGCGGCTTGTGCCGTTCCCAGGCCGCGTTCGCGGATGCGTGGGCGGCTGGAGCCGTATCCGGTCCTGCTCAGCCTGGTGACCAGTGCCCTGGCTCTCTCCGCGCCGGTGGCTGGCCAGGGTGTTCGACCTGCCGGTAGCGCAGGGATGGGGTGCTGGCGTTCCGCCTGGGCTTGCGCAATGCCTTCGTGGTGCTCCCGATCGCCAGACCGATCGAGGCGGTGCTTCCGAGCCCCGGAATGCCGTGCCTTCTTCCGTATCGGGGCGACCATCAAGCATGTGCAGCGGGGCCTCCGCGGCCAGCCGCGGAGGTGATTACGCGTGGAGGTTCCCCGGGGCGTGTAGCGCGAAGGACGGGTGTCGTGCGGGGCCGGACTGGAAAAGGGTCTGATTCCTGCGTGGCGCATCGTCCGGGCGCGTGCCTCGGCACGGCTCCGCACGGAACAGCCGGCTGACCGGGGCTGGCTCGACCGGGGTCAGCGCTCCAGGTACTGCAGCTTGTTCTCGACGCCGTCCCATTCTTCGGCGTCTTCTGGCGGGTCCTTGCGCGCGGTGATGACCGGCCAGGTGCGGGCCAGTTCGGCGTTCAACTCTATGAAATGAAGCTGATCCTCTGGTACGTCGTCTTCTGGGAGGATGGCTTCGGCCGGGCATTCGGGTTCGCACAGGGTGCAGTCGATGCACTCGTCCGGATCGATGGCGAGGAAGTTCGGGCCTTCATGGAAGCAGTCGACGGGGCAGACCTCAACGCAGTCGGTGTACTTGCACTTGATGCAGTTATCGATAACGACGAACGTCATGGTGTTTCTCCCT
>NZ_JAWLFK010000030.1:0-7139 GCF_041685615.1 Thioalkalivibrio sp. | reverse complement strand
TTGGCGGCCTCGGTCATCTCCACCATGAACGTGGAGCGCCCGGACGTCAGATCGTCGGAGGCCCCGATGCGAGTGAAGATGCGGTCCACCGGCCCGATCTGCGCGCGCGCCGCCGGCACGAAGCTGCCCATGCTGGCCAGCAGCACGATCAGCGCGGTCTGGCGCATGTAGGTGGACTTGCCGCCCATGTTGGGGCCGGTGATCACCAGCAGGCGGCGCTCTTCGGGCTCCAGCTCGGTGTCGTTGGCGACGAAGGGCGCATCCAGGCCGGCCTCCACGACCGGGTGGCGACCCTGTTCGATGCGGATGCCGGGCGTGTCGACCAGTTCCGGGCAGTGCCAGTCCAGGCGCTTGGCCCGTTCGGCCAGACAGGCCAGGGCATCCAGTTCGGCGAGCGCGTCCGCAATCGCGCGCAGGCGCGGGGCGCGACCCTGGAGCTCGGCGATCAGGCCGTCGAACAGGGCGCGTTCGCGGGCCATGGCCTGCTCGCGGGCGGAGAGGATCTCGTCCTCGAAGCGCTTGAGTTCCTCGGTGGTGTAGCGCTCGGCGTTTTTCAGGGTCTGGCGGCGCATGAAGCGACCAGGCAGCTCCGCCGAGCGCGTGCGCGAGACCTCGATGTAATAGCCGTGTACACGGTTATAGGCGACCTTCAGCGTGGGGATACCCGTGGCCTCGCGCTCGCGCGCCTCGATCTCGCGCAGGAACGAGTCGGCATCGTTCTCCAGTGCCCGCAGACGATCCAGCTCGGCATCGAAGCCGGCGCGGATCATGCCGCCGTCAGTAACGCGCAGCGGGGGCTCCTCGACCAGTGCGGCGGCCAGGGTCGCGCTCAGCTCGTCCTCCGGGGCCAGGGCGTCGTGCAATGCCTGCAGGGACGCCGCGCTGGCGCCCAGCGGGGTCAGGGCCTGGTGCAGGGGTGGCAGGCGCTCGAGGCTCGTCAGCAGGGCGGTCAGGTCGCGTGGCCGGGCGCTGCCGAGGACGATGCGCGACAGGATGCGCTCAACATCCGCACTGCCGGCCAGGGTCTCGCGCAGTGGCGCGGTGACACCCGATTCCAGCAGGGCGGTGATCGAGGTCTGGCGCTCGCGGATGATGGCGCGGTCGCGCAGGGGCTGGTACAGCCACTGCAGCAGCCGCCGCGAACCCATCGCCGAGCGGGTGGTGTCCAGCAGGGCTAGCAGCGACCCATGGCGCTCGCCACCCAGGGTGCGGGTCAGCTCCAGGTTGCGGCGGGTGGCCGGGTCCAGAACCAGCATCTGGCTGCGCAGCTCGTGCGCCAGGCCGGTGATGTGGGCGAGGTCCCCCCGATAGTGGTTCTGGACGTAGGCGAGCAGGGCCCCGGCCGCGGCAATGCCGAGGTCCAGGCCGTCGCAGCCAAAGCCCGAGAGGTCGCGGGTGCCGAAGTGGGAGGTGAGCACGCGCCGGGCGGAGACCCCGTCGAAATGCCAGTCCGCGTGCCGCTGCGGGGCGAAGCCCTCGATCCCCGGGATGGGCGCGGCCTGCTCGGGGATGAGACATTCCACTGGGTCCAGCCGTGCCAGTTCGGCGGCCAGTTCCGTCGCGTCGCGCACCTCCAGCAGGCGGAACTGGCCGGAAGCGAACTCCAGGCTGGCAATCCCGTAGCCCTCCTTGCGGCCCTTGATTGCGGCTGACCCGGCAGGACAAACCGCAACCATGCGGTTGATGCTTCGGGCGTCCAGCAGGGCTTCTTCGGTGACCGTGCCGGGGGTGACGATGCGTACGACCTCACGCTTGACCGGCCCCTTCTGCGCGCCGACCGCGCCGGTCTGCTCGCAGATGGCCACGCTCTCGCCCAACTTCAGCAGGCGCGAGAGATAGCTCTCCAGTGTATGTACCGGGATCCCGGCCATGGGGATTGGCTGCCCGGCGGATTCGCCGCGGCGCGTCAGGGTGATGTCGAGCAGCCCGGCAGCGCGCTCGGCGTCGTCGTAGAACAGCTCGTAGAAGTCGCCCATGCGGTAGAGCAGCAGCGTGTCCGGGTACTCGGCCTTGATGCCGAGATACTGCTGCATCATCGGTGTGTGGGCTGAAAGGGGTTCGGCAGTGCTCATCGGTTCGGCGGCGCTCGATCCGGGCAAACGCGCAGTATACGGATGCTGCGTGATTCTTGGCAGGTGGGTCAGGGTGGCCGTGGTTGTGCCACACTCGTGGCATGGCAATCGATGCGACGCCAGGGAGGAGGGGAGCATGTTCGGCGAAGAGGATCGGCGCGATCACCGACGGATGCAGGTCAATGCCAGGGCGCGGATGACCTGGCGTTCCAGTGGCGAGTCCGTTTCCGTACAACTGGAGGATCTGTCGGCCACGGGCTGTGCGTTTGTGGTCCAGCGCGAGACCGATCCCGGGGTCAACGTGAGCGTGGCCGTGCCGAGCCCGGATGGCCGGCTGGCGGGACTGGAGCGCCAGGGTCGCGTGGTGCGCTGCGACGCCGTTGACGCCGCCGAAGGCGGCGGATGGCGGGTTGCGGTGGCCTTCGATACGGAGGGATGATCGCCTCATGACTCCCGAATCCAGCACCACCCTCCTGAGCCTGCGCGAGGCCGATGCCCCCAGCCTGTCGGCTTTGGTGTACGAACTGGGCGAGCGCCTGATGGCGAAGGGCGAGCGCCTGTGTACCGTGGAATCCTGTACCGGCGGCGGCATTGCCCAGGCGATGACCGACATCCCGGGCAGCTCGCAATGGTTCGAATGCGGCTGGGTGGCGTACTCCAATGCCGCCAAGACTGCCATGGTCGGCGTGCCGGCCGAACTGATCGAGGAATATGGCGCGGTCAGCGAGGCGGTGGCCCGCGCGATGGTCGAGGGCGGCCTGGCCCGGAGTGGCGCGGCGCACGCGCTGTCGGTCACCGGCATCGCCGGACCCGGCGGCGGGACCCCCGAAAAACCGGTTGGCACGGTCTGTTTCGGCTGGCAGACGCGCGGCCAGGTGGCGCGCGTTGAGACGCGACACTTTACCGGCGAGCGCCACGACGTGCGCCTCCAGTCCATGCTCCATGCCCTGGGCGAGCTGCTCGCCCACGAGGCGAGCTGACGCCCCGGGAATACCTCCTTATCCCGGTCTCCCCGGGCAGGCGTTTTCCGCAGCCGGGCACGTTCCATGCCGCCGGGTGGTCACGGCCTGCAGTGGAGAGCAGTCCGGAAAAGACTGCCCGGCCTATTGGAAGCAGCCGCGTCGCCCCGCGGGCTTCAGCAACCCAAGTCCGTCACAGACTTCGCTTTCGCGTCCGGACCTTGCGCCGGACCGTGAGCGGCTGGAACCGTCCGGTATTTCTCGCGTGTGGCCCCTCGCGGCGGGCGTGGCGTTCACGGCGTCCAGGGTGGCGAACAGGCGAAGCGGTGCCACGGGGTATATGTTGGTTGTGTGGACATCACGGGCACCGGCACACAGCTGCAGCATGCCGGGTGCAGCTGCATCGCAGGGTGGGTTCGGGCGGGCGTATGGGCGAGGGAAGGATGAGAGACAACCGCATATCGGGCAAAGGATGCGGGTTCGCCCGGTTGGGGATCCCCGCAGCGGTATTGCTGTTGTGCTTCGCGGCCGGCGGTCCTCTGGCCTGGGCGGACGACGATGCTCCGCCGGAGACGCCGGAGACGCCGGAGACGCCGGAGACGCCGGAGACGCCCGAGGTGGTCAGCGTAAGCCCGGCGGAAGTGGAGGCACTGGAGAGCGATCTCGCAGCCTTTCGTGACCGTCTGCCCGAATTACTGGATGCGGTGGATACGCAGGAGGCGGAGGCTTGGCTGGCGGCCAGTCCGCTCGAGGACCTCAAGCAGCACAGCACCGATGAGGAGCGGGCAGAAACCGAACGGGCCCTGTGGGAGGAGGCCCGGGAATACGAGCAGGCGGGCGTCGAACGGGTGCAGGGGGCGGTCGATCGCGCGGCCACCGCCCGGGAGCTGCCCGAACGCCTGGACGAACTGGAGCGGGCGCTGGAAGGGATTGGCGAATTCCCCCGGGGGCTCGGGGACGAGGTCTCGATCCGGCGCCTGGAAGAGGAACTGGAACGGCTCGGGCGCGACCGCGAACGTCTTGAGACCGAGCTCGATGATCAGCGCGTCCGCTTGTCGCAACTGGAGGAGCAGGACGAGGCCCGAGCCGAGACGCTGGAACGGCTGCGCCGGGAGCGTCAGGAGTTGGAGGAAGAGCCGCTCCCGCTTGCCGAGGAGGGGGACGACTGGGAGGCCGCACGAGAGGCGGTGCGGCAGGCCCGGGGGAGGCGGGCGGATGCCGCCTTGCTGGCCGCCCGGCTGGACGCCGATACCCTGCCACCGCGCATGGAAGCCCTGCGCCTGCTGGTTCGCGGGCTCGAACTGGAGCAGCGCTGGCAGCGCGTCCTGCAGGGGTGGCTGGAGCGACGGCGCACCGAACTTTCCAGCGAGGAACTACAGGAACTTCGCGGCGCGTTGGGTTCGCTGCTGGAACGGGCACCGGAGGCACGGCAGCACTACGAGGCGGAGATTGAGGAACTGCATGCGACATTCGACCACGTCGCCGAGGCCCAGGCACGGATCCGCACACTGCAGCGGGAACTGGATCGCCTGCTCCGTGTGGAACGCGAACTCGAACAATCCCTCGGGAATGTCCGGGAACGGCTGGAGATCAGTGGCCTGACCGAGGCGCTCGGCGGCGTCTTCCTGGAGGAGCAGCGGCGACTGCGTGACCTGGACCAGGTGCGTTTCCAGTTGCGGGATCTGGAGCGCGAGCTGGCGCGATCGCAGTTGCGCACCATCAGCCTTCGCGAGCGCCTGGCGGCCATGCCGGACGACCGCGAGATGGAATGGGAAGCCCCGGTCCGATCCTCGCTGCGCGACCTTCGTCGTCAGGCGCTGAATGTCGAGCTGCACACCGAGGAGGCGCGCACCGAGCAGTTGCGGCAGACCGACCTGCGCCTGCGGTCGGTGGTGGAGCTGGTGGAGGAGCTCGATCGTACCCTGAGCGAAGTACTGCTCTGGTGGCCGAGCCACCCCCCGGTCGGGGCGGCGTGGCTGGAGCGCCTGCCCGCCGCGACCGGTGCGCTGCTCGACCCGGATGCCTGGGCCGACTTGCGCGAGACCTTCCTGCGCGAGACGCTGCACCGCCCGCTGATTATCGGGTTCCTGCTCCTGGCGACGGGATTGCTGTACCTCGCGGGGCGCAACATCCACCGCCATCTGGAACGTCTCGCGGAGGCCACACAGCATCGTTACACCGATCGAATCGGGATCACCCTCAGGGCCCTTGGCTGGAGTGTGCTGCGCGCGCTTCCGGTGCCGTTCCTCTTGCTGTCCGTCGCATTCCAGCTGCATGCGGTGCCGGGAACAGGATTCGGCGTCGAGGTCCTGTCCCGGACCTTGATTACCGTCTCGGTATGGTGGCTCACGGGACACCTGCTGCTGCTCTTCATCGGTCGCAATGGTGTGGGAACCACGCATTTCGGCTGGTCCGAGCCGTTGGTCACCCGCCTGCATCAACACCTGCACTGGTTCCTTCCGGTGCAGACGTTCCTGTTTCTTCTGGTGGCGCTGACCTTCGGGCATCCGAGCGATGCAGTGTTCGATCTCTACGGGCGTGTGGCCTTGCTGGCGGTCATCCTGAACTTCGGCGTGCTGGCGTGGCTGCTCATGGCCCCGAACCCCGCCAGTGGCGAACCACTGATGGACGAGCGCCGACGGCTGCTGCTGCGAGGGGTGGTCGTGATCGGCATGCTGGCCCTGGTCACGCTCGCCCTGGCGGGCTACCTCTATACCGTCGCCGAGCTGTTGAGGCACCTGATCGGTACCGTGGTCGTGCTGATCGTGGTGGGCCTCGGCTATGGGCTGGCGGCCCGCTGGCTGCTGCTGGGCGAGACCCGGCTGGCGCTATTCCGGATCCGTGAACGGCGCGAACAGGAAGGGAACACCGAGGGTGCGAGTGGCGGCGAGGCCAGGGTCGATGTACCCGAGGGGCGACTGAGCATGGAGGACGTGAATGCCCAGAGTCGCACGCTGCTGCGGGTGGCGGCCCTGGGAGGATCCCTGGTGGGGCTGCTGTGGGTGTGGTCGGATATCCTTCCGGCCCTGACCTGGCTGGACGGCATTACGCTCTGGTCGCGGACCATCGAGATCGGCGAGAGCGAGATCACCACCAGCGTCTCGTTGCAGGATCTGCTGCTGGCCACATTCCTGGGGGTGCTGTTCGCGCTGGGCGCGCGCAATCTTCCGGGGCTGGTCGAGATCCTCCTTTCACGCAGCACGCGGATGGATGCCCCGGGGCGCTATACGTTTACGGTGCTGCTGCGCTACCTGATCGCCGTGGTCGTGGTGATCATGGTGTTCTCGCTGCTGGGGTTGCGCTGGAGCGAGGTCCAGTGGCTGGTGGCGGCCTTGACCGTCGGACTGGGTTTCGGTCTGCAAGAGGTCGTGGCGAACTTCGTCGCCGGCCTGATCGTGTTGCTGGAACGCCCGGTGCGGGTGGGCGACACCATCACCGTTGGCGAATACAGCGGGACGGTATCGAAGATCCGGGGCCGTGCGACCACGATCGTCGACTGGGACAACCGCGAGATCGTCGTTCCCAACAAGACATTCATCTCCGACCATCTGATCAACTGGACTCTGAGCGACACCACCACGCGGCTGGTGATCCCGGTGGGGGTCAGCTATGAATCCGATGTCGACCTTGTCCGCGAGACCCTTCTGCAGGTGGCCCGCGACGACCCGCACGTCCTGACGGATCCCGAATCGGTGGTGTATTTCCTCCGGTTTGGCGACAGCGCCCTGCACTTCGAGCTGCGCGTGTTCGTGTGCCAGATGGCGGATCGGCTGGTCACGCTGAGCGGGCTCCACATCGCGATCATCAAGCGCTTTCGCGAACAGGGTATCGAGATCGCTTTTCCGCAGATGGATGTGCATCTGAACAATCGAGGTGCGGACGGAGATCCGGACGCCATTGACCCGCCGGCCTCCGGAAGCACCGCGCCGGGGAGCCCGCCTGCCGGGGGATGACCGCCGGCGTTCGCCGCGATCGAGCACGTCGGGGGCGCCTGGTTTGTTCCTGCCGGATCACGGGTTGGGTCACTCTCCGCCCTGTGGGATACTGCGGCCCCGTATCCGCCCCGGGTTGGGCAACGGGTTGGAAACCATCGCTGCAAGTATCGGGA
>NZ_JAWLFK010000066.1:4765-8444 GCF_041685615.1 Thioalkalivibrio sp. | reverse complement strand
GCGCGACGCCGATATCCGCCTGCAGCAGCCGCCACAGTTCGGCCTGCCAGCGCTGCCCGCGCGCCAGTTCGGGCTCCTGCCCGCGGGCGTCGCGCAGGATGTCGCGCCCGGCCGCCCAGTCGGTCAGCCAGTCGGCGCGGTACACCTGGTATTGATCAAACAGGTCCGCCAGACGCTCGGCCAGCTGGAAGCGCTTGCGCAGATCGCCCCCCTGCCCCGGGTCGTCGTCCTGCAGGAACTGGCGCAGCGGCGAAAAGGCCTCCTGCGCCAGGCACTCCGGCAGCAGGCGCATCAGCCGCCAGGTCAGCGGCCGCTTGGCGTAGGGGGATTCCAGCGGCACGGCCTCGGCCCCCAGGACCGCGCGATAGGCGGACCAGACGAAACGCGACGGCAACTGCATGTCCAGCGCCGCCGCGATCCCGCAGCCTGGTGGGTCGGCATCCGGCGGCGCGGCCAGGGCATGCCGCAGCCACTGCGCCATGCCGTTGCTCTGCACCAGGATGGTCTCATTTTCCAGCGGTGCCAGCGGCGCACGGCGCATCCACTCCACCGCCAGGGTGCGGAGCGACTCCAGGTGATTGCCATGCAGTACCACCATCCCTGGCTGCAACTCGCGCGACTCCACCAACCCGGCTCCTCGTTCCGTTCAGGAAATGCCGCGCAAGGCCTCAAGGCCCGCGTGGTCCAGATGCGCCTACCCTACCATCCCGAAGCGACGGTCCCCGTCGCGGTATTCACCAATCCGGCGGGCAATCCGGAAACCCCTTCAGGCTCGGGGCGCGCCCAGCAAGACCTCGAATTCGGCGCTGGGCACGGGCCGGCTGGCGTAGTAGCCCTGGTAGTGGTCGCAGCCCAGCTCCCGCAGGACCGCGAGCTGATCGGCGGTCTCCACGCCCTCCGCCAGCACGGTCAGCCCGAGACCATGGCCCAGCCCGATGATGGAACGGGCGATGGAGAGATCGTTCGCGCTACCCGCCGTTCCCTCTTCGGCCAGGCCGTCGACAAAGCTCTTGTCGATCTTGAGCGTGTCCACCGGGAAGCGCTTCAGCTGCGCCATGGAGGAATAGCCGGTGCCAAAGTCGTCGATCGCGAAATGCACGCCGCGTTCGCGCAGCCGCTGCAGGATGCGCCGCGCGCGGCTGGGATCCGCCATCAGCGCGGACTCGGTGATCTCCAACTCCAGCTGGTCCGCCGGGAACTCGAAGTCCTCCAGAAGCTGCCCCAACTGCTGGTCGATCGGCACCCGCTGAAACTGCAGCGCGGAGACGTTCACCGCCAATCGCAGCGGCGGGTGCCCGGCCGCGCGCCATTGATGGCCCTGCTCGATCACCCGGCGCAGCACCCAGCCCCCCAGTTCCACGATGAGCCCGGTCTGCTCGGCCAGGGGAATAAAGCGCCCCGGCGAGATCGGACCGAGCTCGGGATCGGTCCAGCGCAGCAGGGCTTCCGCCCCCAGCAGCCGGCCGTCGGCGACGTTGTACTGCGGCTGGTAGTGAACCTCCAGCACATCGTGTTCAATGGCCCGGCGCAACCGCGCGGACAGATCGATGCGCTCGCGCGCCGCCCGCGTGAACTCGTCGGAGTAGTAACGATAGCTGCCGCGCCCGTCCATCTTGGCCTGCGACAGCGCGGTGCTTGCCTGCTGCAGGAGCGTGTCGGCATCCCCGGCATGGTCGGGGAACACGGCGATCCCGACGGTCGCGGTGATCTCCAGCGCCACGCCATCGCCCAGATCGCAGGGAACGCTCACCTCGCGGATGATGTTCTCCGCGACCAGCGCGGCATCGTCCACATGGCCCAGGTTCTCCACCAGCACCGCGAACTCGTCGCTCGCCAGCCGCGCCACGGTGTCCGTCCCGCGACGCCCGATCTGCAGCCGTTCCGCGATGGTCTTCAGCAGCCGGTCCCCGGCGGCGTGGCCCTGACTGTCGTTGATGTCCTTGAAGCGGTCGACGTCCACGAACAGCAGTGCCAGATGCCCCTGGCGCCGGCGCATCAGCGAGATGCCATGCGTCAGTCGCGCGCGCAGCAGCCGGCGGTTGGGCAGTTCCGTCAGCGGGTCGTGATGCGCGAGGAAATCGAGCTCCGCCTCGGAGGCCTTGATGCGCGTGATGTCGGCGAACACCGAGACGTAGTGGGTCAGACGCCCCTGACTGTCATGCACCGCGGTGATGCTCTGCAGCTCGGGGAAAATCTCGCCGTTCTTGCGCCGGTTCCAGATCTCGCCCTGCCAGTGGCCGTTCACCTGCAGCTCGCGGAACATGTTGGCGTAGAACGCCTGATCGTGGCGCCCGGACTGGAACATCTTGGGCGTACGCCCGGCCACCTCGTCCTGGGTGTACCCCATCAGCTGGGTGAAGGCCCGGTTCACCGACAGGATGTGGGCGGTGGCATCGGTAATCACCACGCCTTCCCGGGTATTCTCGAACACCACCGACGCCAGCCGCTGGCGCTCTTCGTGCTCGCGCCGCTCGGTAATGTCCTCGACGGTGGCCACGATCCGGTCCAGCCCACCCGCCGGCGTGCGGCTGCACTTGACGTCGATATCCGCGACCATCACCCGCCCGTCGCGCCGGAGCAGGCGTTTCACGACGCTGTAGCCGGGGCGTTCGCCGCGCCGCATCTCGGCGTCCAGCTCGGCCTCGCAGCCGCGATCCTCGGGGATCGCCAGGCGGTCCCAGTCCAGAGCCGCGAGTTCGTCGGGCGCGTAGCCCAGCATGTCCGCCAGGCAGGTATTCACCCGCTCCCAGCCCTCGCCACGCGGCCCCGAGATCGCCATGCCCACAAACGGCATGTCGAAAAAGACCCCGAGCAGCCGATCCTGATCGGCATGGGCGCGCACCAGCGTCAGGTTGCGCCGCAGCCACTGCTGGCGCCACAACAGCGCCCCGGCCGCCAGGACCACCAGCCAGATCAGCAACGTTACCCCCGCCGCCCACACGGCTTGCTGCCGCGGTATGACTTGCAGGGCGTCCAGCTCGCGCTTGAGCACCAGGTCCCAGCCCGCCGGGGCCAGTTGCTGCACCCCGGCCAGAAAGCGGCTGTCGGGATCGTCGAAGCGTTCGATCACCACCGCATCGCGCCGGTGGTCCAGGACCCGCTCGCGCAGCCGCGTGAAGGCTGGCGGCGTCGGGATCATCACGCCCCCGGACTCGCTGATCCGGGCGATCGAGGCGCGTTGGTCCCCGCCCCGCACCACGATATGGGCCTGCGCATCCAGCCCGTTCCGATTCTCGGTCAGGGTCAGCAGCGGATGCAGGCTCTCCACCGTCGATGACAGGAGTACCAGCCCCACCACGGGGTCGTGCGGGGCCGCGCGGTTGCGCACCGGCACGGCCCAGCTGACCCGGGGTCGCCGGTCCGGATCGGCATGCAGGATCGGCTCGCTCGTCTCGCCGCTGCGGCGCACCTCGCGCAGTACCGCGTCCATCTGGCCTTCGTCCATGGCACTACGCCCCAGCTCGATCACCGGCTGGCGATCGGCATTCAGCAGCGCCACCCCGTCATAGCCGTACGCGGTCCGCATCAATTCGAGCCGGTCACGTACCTGTTCCAGCGCCAGTGTCGACCGCCGCTCCAGGGCCGTCACGGCGAAGAGGTTGAAGCCACGCGCCTCGGCCAGCACCACGGCATCCCCGGTGCGCTCCGCCAGCCAGTGGTCGATCACCCCACCCTTCAG
>NZ_JAWLFK010000066.1:0-4665 GCF_041685615.1 Thioalkalivibrio sp. | reverse complement strand
GCTCGATGATCGCCTCGATCTCTTCCGACGACTTCTCCATCACCTCGGCCACGCCTTCCGGCATCATCGGCAGGAAGCCCGGCACATTCATCCGCGAGATGAACACATCGCCCTCGCTGTCCTGATAGATGCTCACCCGGCAGGGCATGAAGGCCGAAACCGGCCGGTAAGCGTCCTCTTCCAGGATCTGCGCGCTGTAACGACCGCTGCAGACATCCAGGATCACCACAGGATCAATGGTAAACCCGCGCTCCGACAACGTTCCGGCCATGTTGTTGCGGTGCAGGATACTCCAGCCGGCCTCGGATGCCTCGCGCTCGAAGGCCGCGAGCGTCTCCGGGAACGAATGCGGGCTCGGCGTCACCATCACCATCTCTGGCTGCCCACCACCGTGGTTGTCAGCCTGCGCCATGCCGGAAAGCAGCAATGCCATCGTCATCACAACAAGCGCGAGGAACCGCGCACCGGGGCGCATGGTCATCATTCCAGAGTGCATCATGGTTTCTCCTTTCCCGGTAAGCGGGAATCGTCGGGATCGGCCGCCTCTTCGGTACGTTGGGGGCAGCACCTGCAGCACAGGGTATCGATCACCGGCCACGGTCGTCTTGATGCAGGTCAACCCGACACGAACCAGACCCGTTCCAAACGGGTAAAACCCGACGTCACCAACGTCGCAACAAGGAGATCGACATGGAAGCCACACTGAAAGACGGAACGGTCACCCTGAAGATCGACAAGAAGGCCGCCAAGGACATCGCCGAAAACATCACCGAGCTCGGTGGCGAAATCAGCAACGGTGCGCGAGCACTCGGATCGGTCCTGCAGGAAGGCGTCTACGAGCTGGAGAACGAATTCCGCCAGCCGCCGCACGCCTTCGACGAGCACGCGCCCAAACAGCCCTCCATCGAGGACTGAACCACGCGCGCCAGCGCGACCGAGCCACCCCGAACACAAGGAGCACCTCATGCACCTGGAAAAAGCGGAAAACGGCGAACTCGTCATCACCATGCCCGAGGCGGAAGCCGCCGACGCCCTGGCCACGCTCAAGAAGCGCGCCGACGAACTCGACGATTGCGAGGACCTGACCGAGGCCCTGGAAAACGCCGGCATCGAGCTACCGGAACAACCGGACCACATCCGCCACGAATACATGCCCCCGGCGGACCACTAACCCGGCACCCGCCCCACACCCCGTGGGGCAGGCAAAGCGCCACAGCCGTCCAGGAGCCCGGGCCCCTGTCGGAGCCGCCCTGGCGGCGAAGCCCCCGCCAAAGCCGGGCATTAGGAGACACCGGTCACGCCCACCGACGGACGACCGGGAAGCCCGGCTGGCCCCATACCACAAAGAGAAAGAGCCACCCGGCATCCCTGCCCGGGCGGCTCTTTCAGGGGCATCCCTGTTCCCGCGACAAAAACTAGCACACAAGGTAGAGGATTCCACCCCAGACGCGGAAAAACTCCCCACCGGTCGTTTTCACCTTCTCAACGGTAGGCCCTCACTCCACCCGCCCCCACATCGTCGGATCGGGCTCGCCCGCGAAGCCCCCGCCAAGACCCGAAGACCGCCAACGCTCTCCAAAGTAACGGACCACTCAAGGACCCATCCGGTCATCGCGCAGAGCAAAGCGACGCGGCGATCTCAAGGGGCTACCCGGAAGCCATTCCGATCACCCCGGCCGCGGGCCCCACGACGTCATTCCGGCCGGAGCGAAGCGAAGAGCCGGGATCTCCCACGCCGGAACGATGGCGAACGCCACCAGTGCTACTCCCTTCGCACGAGACGTCCGATAACCACTAAATCCGAGATTCCCTTCTTGGCCACCAATGTTCAAGGCGGGCGCGGTTGACCCACATGAAGGGTGCGCACAAACTGTGCGCATCATGTCATCACATGAAGTGACCGGGAGCCGCCATGCACCTCACGCCGTACAAGGCCGACGCCCCGCGCAAGGCCACCAACCTCACCGTCAATTCCGACCTTCTGGCTCAGGCACGCGAACTGGGCATCAACCTCTCGGCCCTTTTCGAGCAAGCGCTGGCTCAGGGCGTGCGAGAAGCACGCCGCGATGCCTGGATCGCCGAGAACCGCCAGGCCCTGGTCGAATACAACCAGCGTGTTGCCGAGCGTGGCAGCTTCGGTGACTGCGCTCGCCGCTTCTGATGCCCCAGTTCTCGGTCCACCGCAACCCCTCCGCCGATACCGCATCCTGGGCACCGTACCTGCTGGTACTCCAGAACGACCTGCTCGCGGACCTGAGTACCGTGGTCGTCGCCCCGTTGATACACGCGGAGGCATTTGGCCGCCCCGCCCACATCCTCAACCCCGCCTTCACCATCGAAGGTCACCCGGTGGTGTTGTCCACCGCCGAACTTGCCGGGGTCTCCCGGGCCACGTTAGGCGAAGAAGTCCACTCCCTCGGCGCCGAACGAAACACCATCATGGCCGCCTGCGACTTCCTGTTTGCCGGCATCTGAGCAACACCCACACACCGCCCATTTTTTGACATCCTCCAAGCCGGCTTGCCGGCGAAGCCCCCGCCAAAGCCCGAAAACCACCAACCCTCTCCACTTTGACGGGCGGCGCCAGATCCCCCTCCGGTCATCGCGAAGACCGAGCGACGCGGCGATCTCCTCGGTCGACCGCAAAGGCTCTCCCATGAACCCAGCTGCAGGGGAGGGGCCCCACACCGTCATCCCGGCCGCAGCGCAGCGAAGCACCGGGATCTCCCACGTCGGGACCACACCAAACGCCGGAGTCACCACCCACGCCCGAGATCCCGGATAACCGCCCCACAGTTTCCGGGATGACGGCCAACAACAAAGTCATCTCCCTCCCAGTGTCGCCTTTACACTGTAGACGCGGGCTCGCCCGCGAAGCCCCAACGCCGAGCCCACACGGACCCGCCTTGCCTCACAGAACCCGTTCCAACGACTGCACCCCCGCTTCCACGGATCGGCGCACGGCCTCATGGATGCCTGGCGGAAAATCCTCCGGCAGGTCTCGTTCCACCTGATCCAGCGCTGAAGGGGCCTGCGACACCACCGCTGCCATGACCTCGTGCACCATCGCCCGGGGCAATCGGGCCAAAGCGCCCGTCTCCAGAAAGTGCCGCCCCTGAATGCCATCCACGCGATAATGATTGCGCCGACCCACCGCTAGCGCCAGCCGAACCTGCTTGCGCTCGACCTGACGGCGGGCCACGCTGGGAAGCACCGTCAGCACATCGTATAGCGGCGTGAGCCGGTATCCGCCGCCCGGCTGCAGGAACACGCTGAAATTCTTGGCGTGGCCATCCGTGGCGCCGATCAGCCAGAACAGGATCTGCGCCTCGAGCACCGTCGCCTGGTCCGCTCCCGGCGTATCGCTTCCCCGTAACAGATTCAGTACATCGATCAGTCCGGGCCCACCCTCATTCTGATACTTGCGGCTTGGTGGCACACCCAGCGCCTGACAGCAATCCTCCTGAGGCAGGCGCAGCAGACGGCCATCGCGCGCCCAGTGCCGATCAAACCGCTCCACCACCAGCGCGCGGGCGTCGCCAAAGGAATGCATCTGCGCCCGCGCCACCGGCAGACCAAACGCCGCCAGCAACCGCAGACAGTAGAACTCGTTGTCCACACTATCCGACAGATCCAGCCCATTGGGTAACTGCCCAATCGCGGGCTTCAGGATATGCGTCGTCGGTGTCGAGCCATGCGGCTTGAGCCAGCCTCCGTCGTGCCACAGCAGCGCCGTCTTCTCCTGAGCGCCGGCAATCGAGATCCGGAACGCATCGTCGCCGCCCAGTCCCAGCGGCGCCTGTGCCAGCCCCCCCAGCAGCTGTTCGATCGCCGCATCGTCGAGCGGCTCCCCGCGAATCCCTCCAGCCCGCCCGGATTCCTCCGTATCGGACAGCGAAAACTGCAATGCCCCCACGCAGTCGTGCCCGATCGCCGCCAGCAGGCTGTAGGCATCCGTCCCCGCCGCGCCCACGCGTTGCGCCACGCGCCGTCGCAGGGCATCCGCGTCCGGCAACAGGTTCTCGAACACCGCGGCCACGGCCGCACCGTGGTAGGCGTCTTCCCGCAATGGCAGCGATAGCGAGACCGGCAGCGCATGCTCCCAGCCCAGCCAGCTCGCGTCATATCGAAAGTGAATCGCCCCGGCCGCTGACCTCTCCAGAAACCCCACCAGGCGACCATTCAGCAAGACGCGCAGCGGCGGATGGCGACGCGTACGCGGCATCAGAAGATCTCTTCAATGGACGCCGCCGACCGCGCACGGGGGGCAATCTGAAACTCCAGATCCAGCGCCGCCAGAACCGCCAGCAACGTCTCCAGACGGGTGGCCGGGTTCCCGTTCTCGATCAAAGAGATCGTCTCCTGGCGCAACCCCGCCTTCTCGCCGAGCGCCGCCTGCGTCAGCCCCTGCTCTCGCCGGGCCCGACGCACAATCGAGCCAATCTGCTTAGGTGTTCGCGCAAGCAATGTCATAACGCCCGATTATGCGCCCAACCCGATAATGAATCAATATCGCATCAAGCACATAAAACCACCGCATCTACACAACCCCAGCCCCCCTGTAGGAGCGGGCTCGCCCGCGGCCCCCCGCCAAAACCCGACAACCACCCACCACCCCGTCATCGCGCGGAACAAAGCGATGCGGCGATCGCCATGGGCCATCCC
>NZ_JAWLFK010000029.1:0-32474 GCF_041685615.1 Thioalkalivibrio sp. | reverse complement strand
AGCACCTGCGCGTCCGGAAACGCCGCCTCCCAGCGCGGCGACGGCCGCGAATCTTGATCCATCAGGAAGATCTGCATGTTTCTCAGCGCTCCGTAAAGGCCAGATCGCCCGCGCGGAGGATCGGCTTCAGCAGGTACTGCAGGATCGTTCGCCGCCCGGTGATGATATCCACCTGGGCGACCATGCCGGTCATGATCTGATGTTCGTCGTCAAAGCCGGTCTTCTCGGTTCGCACGCGAACCTTGTAAAAGGTGTTGTCGTCGTCGTCCGTGATCGTATCCGGACTGATGTGTTCGACCGTCGCCTCCAGCCCGCCGTAGATCGCGAAGTCATACGCCGTGAACTTCACCCGCGCCTGCTGGCCCGGCCGCAGATAGGCGATATCCCGTGGCGACACGCGGGCCTCGATCAGGAGTTCATCCTCCAGCGGGACCACCTCCGCCACCTCGCGTCCCGGCGAGATCACACCGCCCCGCGTGGTCACGAACATCCTCTGGACAATCCCGGTCATCGGGGAGCGTACCTCGGACAAGCGCACGCGGTCCTCGAGTCCTTCGGTTCCCTCGTCCAACTCCTGCAGGCGACCAAGCGTGTCGGCCAGCTCGGCGCGCCACTGGTTCCGGAAATTGAGCCGCACCTCGCGAATTTTCTCTTCAGCCTCCTCGATGGCGGAATTCAGACGGGCGATCTGTGCACTGGCCTGCTCACGATCCCCCCGTGCGTTGGACACTTCCCGCCGCAGGCGGAGCACCTCCACCTCCGAGACCGCTCCGCTTTGAACGAGCGGTTCGGTAACGTCCAGCTCCTGGCTGGCCAGTTCCAGTGTTCGCACGGCCTGGGTCCGGCGAGCCCTCACCTCGTTCAACTCTTCCTCGCGTTGGTGCATTTGTTCCTCGGCAATCCGGACGCGCGAGTTCAGTTCCGCCAGGGTTTCTTCATACAGGCGCTGTTCCTGCTCGACGATCGCGGCGGGACCCTGTTGCAGTTCGGGCGTCACCAGGAAAGGCGTGTCCGTGAGCAACGCGACCAGGCGCGCCTGCCGGGCCCGGAGCGAAAATTCGCTGGCACGGGCCTCGCCCAGATCGGAAAGAAAGCGTGTTGGATCGATACGGACCAGGACATCGCCGCGTTCAACAACGTCACCCTCGCGCACGAGGATGTCCGAGACGACGCCCCCATCCATTGATTGCAGCACCTGCAGATTCTGCGAGGGAATGACGCGCCCATCGCCCCGCGCGACCTCGTCGATCTCCGCCACCGAGGCCCAGTACCCGAGCAAGGCGAGCGTCACCAGAATGCCGTACAGCAGCGCACGGGCACGCAACGGCTTCTCCTGGATCTGCGTCCAGTCGGCATCCGAAGCCCAGTTCCGGTGGTCCGAGCCTCCCTTGGTCAGCCAGGGCCGAAAGATCCGGTCCACCATGGGCGCACCGACCTTGCCGGCGCGATCCATCCCGCGCCCAAGGTCGTCGAACCCCTGTCCTTCCTTTCGCTTGCTCACGCCTGTGCCTTTCCGACGCGACCTTCCCGAAGGGCCTGGACCACCTGGTCTTTCGGCCCGTCCGCCACCACGCGGCCCTGATCCAGCACGATGATGCGGTCCACCAGTTCCAGCAGCGACGTACGATGGGTCACGATCACCGCCGTACGGCCCTCCATGAATTCGGCCAGGCGACGCTTCATCGCCTGCTCGGTCGAGTTGTCCATGGAGCTGGTGGGTTCGTCCAGCAAGAGCATGTTCGGCTCGTGCAGGACAGCCCGGGCCACCCCGACACTCTGTTTCTGGCCTCCTGACAGGCGCCCGCCGCGTTCCCCAACCTGCATGTCGATGCCCTGCGGATGGCTGTTGATCAGGTCCTCGATGCCGGATATCCCGATCGCCTTGCGAATCGCCTCGTCCGACGCCAGCGGATCACTGGCCACGAGGTTTTCCCGGAGACTCCCGTAGAACAGCGTCACCTCCTGCCCCACATAACCCATGGAACGACGCAGCTCCGCCGGATCGAGTTGACGCACGTCGATGCCGTCGACCATCACCGCACCACCGGTCGGCTGGTACAGACCCATGATCAGCTTGGCCAGTGTGCTCTTGCCGGAGCCCACCCGTCCCAGGACCGCCACGTGCTCCCCCGGCTGGATGCGCAGCGACACGTTGCGCAACGCCGGGTTGGGCTGCTCGGGATAGGCAAAATCCACGTCGCGAAACTCGATCGCCCCCTCGAAGCGATCACGGCTGAGGAACGTGGACTCCGGTGGCCGCTCCACCGGCAGCGTCATGATCTCGTTAAGGGAGCCCAGCGCGGTGGACGCCTGGTGATACTGCATCAGCAGCCCCGCGGTCTGGCTGATCGGCGCCATCGCCCGGGAGGAAATCAGGTAGGCGGCAATCAGTCCGCCCATCGACAGCTCACCCTCCATCAGCAGAAACACGCCCAAGACAATAATGGCCACCCCGACCGTGTGCTGCGCCCATAACGCGGTATGGGTAACGCTCGCCGTGAGCAGACGATTCTGCGCGCTGGTTCGGGCCAGGTGGGCTGTCGAACGCTCCCACGTGGCCTGTACCCGCCCCTCGGCACTGAGCGCCTTCAGGGTCTCCGCACCGGCAAGGCTTTCCACCAGCGTGGAATTGCGTTGCGCTGCAACGCGATAGCTCTCCTCCGCCAGCGCATGAAGTTTGCGATGGATCGCCGTCGCGTACAGCAACAGCGCCAGAGCACCAATCAACACCGGCACGGCCAGCGGCCAGGCGATCAACGCAATGATCGCGATAAACAACAGCGCGAACGGGAGATCGACAAAGGCGATGATCGTCGCCGAAGAGATGAAGCTGCGTACCGACTCGAATGCCCCGATATTGGACGCGAACGAGCCCACCGAGGCCGGCCCATGTTCCATGCGTAGCCCGAGCACACGCTCCATGATGTGCGACGACAGTTTCACGTCCGCCCGCATCGCGGCCTTGTCCACAAAATGACTGCGCATGGTGCGCAAGACCAGGTCGGCGATCAGGACGATCACCACGCCCGCCGCGAACATGAAGAGCGTTTCGGTCGCGTGGTTGGGGACGACGCGGTCGTACACGTTCAGCACGAACAACGGCATCGCCAGGGCAAAGAGGTTGATCATGACGGCCGCCACCAGCACGTCGCGGTACAGCGGCCGGTTCTCGCGAATAACCCGCCAGAACCAGTGTCCCTTGTCTTCCTTCGACACGCGTGGCGCCCGCGCGTCCATCCGGAACTCGGGGCGAACGTAAATCGCCCGACCCAGATAGCGGGCCTTCAGGCGATCAAGCGGGACTTCGATCACCGCGTCCCCCATCTCCGGATCGACGACGCGGGCCACGCTCTTGTCTTCGTTCCACCCCACGAGGACCCAGGCATCATCGTTGTCGAGAAGCAACAGGGCGGGCAGGAGATCCTCTTTCAGCGCCCGCGGCTCGCGAGTCACCGTGCGCGTGGTCATGCCGGCGCGCCGGGCCGCACGACCCACCAGGGCCGGGCTTAGACGCCCGTCTTCCAGCGGAAGGCCGGCGCGGGCCGAGTCCGCCGTCAGGTTCAGACCATGGGTGCGCGCGATGAGGATCAGCCCCCCTAGAAGGGGGTCGGGACGATCGCTCCCATCCAGGACCGGGAGGGATTCCGTGGCGGCTGTCGCACCGGCCGCAGGTTCTGCCGCGGCCCCTTGCTCGCCCGACTCCGGCCCGGCGGTGTCGTCCCGTTCATCGTGATCTTGGCGGTTGATAGGTATTCCTCGGAAGGCAGCTTCATCGCGGGAGGCGCGGCCGATCCATCAACGCCCCCCGGTAACGTTAACCACGTCACAACCTTGCCCCGCACGGCCTCACAGCACAAGGCGGCCACCCTCCCCCAACTCACGGCGAGCTAACGCCCCGGCGGGCACGAAAGAAACGGCGTAGCCGCTCGCCCGCCTCTTCTCCCCGAACACCGCGTAAAACCTCGATATGATGGTTGTGAGAGGGATGTTCAATCAGGTCCAGGGCACCGCCGGCAGCCCCCGTCCGGGGGTCGGTGGCGCCGAAAACCAGGCGCCCCACCCTCGCGTGAATCATGGCTCCGGCACACATACTGCATGGCTCCAGGGTCACATAAAGCGTGGTCCCCGGAAGCCGGTAGTTCCGCAGTCGTTCGCCTGCCGCGCGCAACGCACGGATCTCGGCGTGGGCGGTCGGGTCGTGCCGCGCGATCGGGGCGTTGTGACAGGACGCCAAGCAGGTTCCGTCGGCCGCCACCAGCACCGCTCCGACCGGAACCTCGCCCGATTCGGCGGCGCGTTCGGCCTGCTCCAGGGCCCGGGCCATCCAGAAGTCGTGGGCCTCTGGTTGCTCCGGCCGAGGTCCATCGGCCCCGGCGGACGCCGGACTAGCGTCCGCCATTGCTCTGGGGTCCGGACTCCGCCAGCGCCGCCTCGATCGCGGGCGCCAGGTCGGCCGGCTTTTTCTGCGGGGCAAACCGGTCGATCACGCGGCCGTCGCGGCCGACCAGAAACTTGGTGAAGTTCCACTTGATGCCCTGGGTGCCGAGGGCGCCCGGCGCCTGCGCCTTCAGGTGCCGGTAGAGCGGATGCGCACTGTCGCCATTCACCTCGATCCTCGCGAACACCGGGAAGGAAACCCCGAATTTCAATCCGCAGGCCCGAATCTCGTCCGCGTCACCCGGTTCCTGGCCGCCAAACTGGTTGCAGGGAAAGCCGAGCACCCGGAATCCCCGGTCGGCGTAGCGACCATGCAGGGCCTGCAGACCCTCGTACTGGGGGGTAAACCCACACTCGCTCGCGACGTTCACGACGAGCAGGACATCACCGCGCCAGTTCGCCAACGGCTGCTCACCACCCTCCGGCAGGGGGGCGGAAAAGTCGAAGACGTCACTCATTCGTGGGCCTCCCTTTCGGCTTCGCGTAGCAGTTCGTGTTCCAGCTCCACCAGGACGTCGGCGGTCGCCTCCGACAACGCGGAGACCAGGCGTGCAGCCGAGCGCCGTTCGATGGCGTGTTGTGCCTCCATCTCGGCCAGACGCGAACGCTCCGCCGTGCGCAACTGGGTCCGCAGCCCGACGCGGCCCAATCCCCGCACAGGCTCACCGGAATCCGCCTCCGGGCTCGCACTCTCCAGATCCCCGTAGAGGGCTGTCACCAGCAGGTGAATCTGCACCGCGGGCCGTCCCTCGGCCCAGACATCGGCCGCGTCATCGACGAGTTCGACGGCTGCGTCCTTTCGGGTCCAGCGGTCGCGCAACAGCTGCTCGATCTGCTCGGCCGGGGTCAGAAACCATTCGTTGTAGTAGTCGGATTCGTAGCGATGATCGCCCACACGATAGACCAACCCCTTGCCGGAGTAGGCCGGCGCCACCCGTACCGAGCCCAGCTCGACCGCCAGCGGACGATCCGTCTCGTTCTGCAGGGGGGCCGGTTCGGCCGGAAGCTCCAGCAGGAACCAGGCCCGGTCCACCGCTTCTCGCTCCGGAATCAGCGTGCACCCGCCCAGAAGCCAGGTGGTCAGCAGCAATGCGGGTAAGGCCCATCGGATCATCGTCTACTCCTCGTCCATTGAACTGCGGGGCGGGGGGGCACCGAATAGTGCACCGCCCGGATTGCGCCGGACATCGTCCGACAGACTGCGCAACCCACTGATCGCGGTCTGCAGTTCGTCGAGGGTCTCCACCAGCTTGTCCTCGCTCACGTCCATTCCCCGATTCAGACGCTCGACCATCGAATCCATCCGGTCCACCAGGCGGCCGACATCCGCGGCCTCGGCCGTCTCGCGCAACCCGCGCAGGGCGGCGCGCGTTTCGCCGGGCAGTGCCTGGGTATCCGGGTCCTCGACCAGACGTTCCACCGACTCCATCACCCGGTTCGCCGTGCGGGTGGTGGTCTTGAGTTCCTCGATCATCTCGTCCGCCTGCCCGGCCAGACGCTCAGTGTCGAGGGCGCTGAGGCTCGAATCCACCGTCACCAGCAGGTCCGTCAGGTTGTCGACCACCCCCTCGATGTCCAGGTCGTCGACGCGTTTCAGGAAACGTTCCGCGTATTCCAGGAACTGCATCGTCGTACTACGCGACGAGGGGATATGGAGGGCTTCCGGCTCCCAGTCATATTCCAGCGGCGGGTGCGCCTCCGGGTCCGCGAAATCCGCCTCGAGGTAATTCATGCCGGTGATACCCTGGGCCGCCATGCGAACCCGCAATCCGGCATCGACCAGGGTCTCGAAGACCTCGACCTGGAACTCCCCCTCCTGCGCGCTGGCGGCAAAGCGATCCGGATACAGCCTTGCCCGCACCATGACGTAGCGTTTCCGATCACGCGGGGGCACGTCGGATTCGTAAACGACGGAGGTAAACGTCAGGTCGGTCACCTCGCCGATGTTCACCCCGCGAAACTTCACCGGCGCGCCGATCTCCAGGCCCTGGATCGAGGAGTCCAAGTAGGTCTCGATCTGGATGGACGGGCGCAGCAGGTTTCCCGAGGTCAGGATCAGCAACGCCGCCACCAGTGCCGCCAGCCCGCCGAGAATGAACAGCCCCAGCCGGAAGTGATGTCGGGCACTCATGCGGGCCTCTCCTCGTCGGAATCCGTCCGCCGCAGGAAGCGCTGTACCCACGGGTGGTTCGATGTATCACGCAGGGTCGCCGGGTCGCCCTCGGCCGCAATCCCCTGACTCTCCTTGTCGAGCATAATCACCCGGTCGGCAATCGCGAAAACGCTGGCCAGCTCGTGACTGACGATCACGATGGTCATGTCCAGGGTGCGGGCAAGACGCTGGATCAGCCGGTCCAGGTCGGCCGAAGTGATCGGGTCGAGTCCTGCGGATGGCTCGTCCAGAAACAGGACCTCCGGGTCCAGCACCATGGCCCGCGCAATCGCCGCCCGCTTCTGCATCCCACCGCTGATCTCCGACGGCATAAAGTCGGCAAACGCGCCCAGCCCCACGAGTTGCAGGCGGGCACGCGCGATCGCGTCCATCGCCTCGAGTGGCAGTTCAGTATGCACCTCCAGCGGAAGGCGCACGTTCTCCAGCAGCGTCATCGAGCCGAACAGCGCACCCATCTGGTACATCACCCCAACGCGCCGGAGGATCGCCTCGCGCTGCGCCCCGTCCGCCGCCGCGATATCCGCGTCCGCCACCCAGATGTGTCCAGCCAACGGCTGGTAAAGCCCGATCATGTGCTTGAGCAGCGTACTCTTGCCACTGCCGGAACCGCCGAGAATCACGAAGATTTCGCCCCGGCGCACGTCGAAGTCCAGATCACGCATCAGCACGAAATCGTCGAAGCCCATGGTCAGGCCCCGGACGCGGATCACCACATCGGAGTTCTCGTCTACCCTGGACGTCCGCGAATCCGTCATGCCTCAGATCCCCAGGTGGTAAAACAGCACGGCGAACACCCCGTCCAGCACCACGATCAGGATAATGGAAGTCACCACCGCGCTGGTGGTCGACAGACCTACCGAGGCGGCCCCGCTACCGGTCTGCAGCCCGCGCAGGCACCCCACTCCGGCGACCACCAGTCCGAACACCACCGCCTTGGCCAGACCGGAGAACAGATCCGAGAGCGTCAGGGCGGACGTCACCTGATTGAAGAACGCCACCCAGGGGATGCCGAAGCCCTGCATGACGACCGCGGCGCCGATCAGCCCGATCATGTTGGCGTACAGCGCCAGCAACGGCGCCACCAGCAAGCCGGCCAGCACCTTGGGCAGCACGAGAAAGCGCATCGGATCCAGCCCCATGGTCTTCAGGGCGTTCACCTCCTCGTTCACCTTCATCGTCCCGATCTCGGCCGCGAACGCCGCACCCGAGCGTCCCGCCAGCAGGATCGCCATCATCAACGGGCCCAATTCCCGGAATAGCGACACCGCCACCAGGTTCGCCACGAAAATCTCGCCGCCGAACTGGCGCATGGCGATGGCCGACTGGAACGCCAGAATGACCCCCAGCAGAAAGGCAATCAGCGAGACGATCGGCAGTGCCTGAAAGCCCGCGGCCTCCGCCACGCGCAGGGTATCGCCCCAGCGTACCTGGCGCGGGTGACGCAGCGAGCTGCCGATCGCGCGGGTCAGCTCGCCCACGAACGAGAATTGCGAATGCGCCGCCTCCCCCACCCGGTCAATGCCGTCCAGCAACCCCGGCCACCAGCCGCGCCCATGAACCCCGCGCGCCGGTTCGACCGACTCCAGCTCGCGATACGGAGCCAGTTGCTCCCGGACCATCCGGCCCATGCCCTCAAACCGGACCTCGACACCCCCGGTCGCCAGGTCCTGCTCGAGTGCGTGCAGAAGGGCCGCCCCCGCACCGTCGCAGTACTCGACCCCGTCCAGGTCCACGGACACCGCGCCCATCCCCTGCCCCTGACGGATCAGTTCGCGGGCACGGCGGCGCAACGGGCCCCAGTGCCGTTCCACCGCGTGCACGTCCAGCCGCCCTGCCAGACGCAGGCGGGGCCCGGGCTCGGCTGTGGCATCATATTCGAACGGATGTTCCGCACCGGCGGCCGTGGAATCCATCGCGTGACTCGCGGAGAACGTGCGGTCATGGTAGCCGCAACCCGGCCCCGGGAACCATTCGCCCGGCAGGGAGACGCTCTGCCCCTCCGCCACAACCAACAAAGAGGCTCGCATGCCATCGGCCAAGGATGCCCTGCAGCAGGTAGAACACGCCCTCAATGAAGTGCTCCTCGGCAAGCCCGGACCCGTGCGTCTGGCACTGGCCTGCCTGCTGGCCAACGGGCATCTGCTGATCGAGGATCAGCCCGGTGTCGGCAAGACCACCCTGGCCCACGCGCTGGCCCGCGCGATGAACCTCGACTACCAGCGCGTCCAGTTCACCAGCGACCTGCTGCCCGGCGACGTCCTTGGGGTCTCCGTCTTCGAGCAGGGTAGCGGCCAGTTCCGCTTTCATCCCGGTCCGGTCTTCACCCAGGTGCTGCTGGCCGACGAGATCAACCGCGCGCCCCCGAAGACGCAAAGCGCCTTGCTGGAAGCGATGGAGGAACGTCAGGTCAGCGTGGAGGGGGCCACCCGCGAGCTGCCGGTGCCGTTTTTCGTGATCGCCACCCAGAACCCGGAGGAACAGGTCGGCACGCACCCGCTGCCCGAGTCCCAGCTCGACCGCTTCCTCATGCGCATCCAGCTCGGATATCCGGATGCCGGGGCCGAACGGGCCCTGCTGGAACGCAGCGGCCCAGCCCCCACGGCCACTCCGGCCGTGGAGGCCCACCCGAGCCCCCCCAGCCTGGCGGCACCACACCAGCTGCGCGAGTGGCAGGACCGTGTGGCCGAGGTCCACGCGGACGGCGCGGTCCTGGATTACCTGCAGGGACTGCTGAGCGCCAGCCGGGACCGGGCACGGTTCGCCCACGGCCTGTCGCCCCGCGCGGGGCTCGGGCTGCTGCGCGCCGCGCGGGCGCATGCCTTCCTGGATGGCCGCGACTACACCACCCCGGACGACATCGCCCGCGTACTGCCTTCGGTCGCCGGCCACCGTCTCCGGGCACGCGAGCCGGAGGCCCCCGGACGCACGGTTGCGCGCCTGATGGAATGCGTCCCGACTCCGTGACCCAACCCGGCCCATCACGCCGCCGCAGCGCCCGCCTACGCGATGACGCGATCCGCTGGATCACGCGGCGCCACGCGCACGATGGCGAGCAGGCGCACCTGGGGCGCGACCGTATCTATATCCTGCCCACACGGGCCGGCTACACCCTGCTCGGCATCATCCTGGTGATGCTGCTGGGGTCGATCAACTACGCCAACAACATGGCGTTCCTGCTCACCTTTCTGCTGGTGGGCATCGGTCACAACGCCATGTGGTACACCCACCGCAACCTGCTGGGTCTGCAGATCTCCACCCTTCCGGTACCGCCCGTGTTCGCAGGACAGCCAATCACGCTTCCGCTACGCCTGACAGAGACCGCCGGCCGCGCGCGCGAGGCCCTGGTCCTGTGCATCGGAAGCCACGCCACGGCGCCCTTTCCGGTCCCGGCCCGGGGCACGCACAGCGCCCGACTGGACCTGCCCGGGCTTGCACGCGGGATCTACCGACTGCCCCGCCAGCGCCTCGATACGCGCTACCCACTGGGCATCCTGGAGGCCTGGAGCTGGCTGACCCTGAACCCGGAGATCGTGGTCTACCCCACTCCGATCGACCCCGGCGCGGCCACGGGTGGAACGGGCGAAGACGATCCGCACACCCGGGACCGGCGCGAAGGCGAGGCCCCGGACCAGATCCGTCCCTACCGTCCCGGCGACCCACCGGGGCGCATCGTCTGGAAGGCGTTCGCCCGCAGCGGAAAGCTGCATGTGCGCGAGGCCGCCGGCGGTCAGGGCGATCGTCTGTGGCTGGAGTGGGACGCCATGCCCGCCACCGACACCGAGACCCGCCTGTCCATGCTCTGTCACCAGGTCCTCGCGGCGCATTCCGAGGCTCGTGCGTTCGGTCTGCGCCTGCCCGACCAGACCCTGGACCCGGCCCAGGGGGCTACCCACCGCGATCGCTGCCTGCAGGCCCTTGCACGCTTCCGCACCGACGGGGTCGAACTCGACCCGGGGCCGGCCACGTGAACCGTCCGGCCACCCCGGCGTCGCCGCATGGCGACTTGCTCGGACTGGACCTGGCCCTGATCGCCCTGCCGGTCGCCGCCCTCCCGCATGTCTGGCACCAGCCACCCTGGATCACCGCGCTCGTCGTGCTGGCCATTGCCACCCGGGCGTGGCTTCTGGGTACCGGCCGCCCCTCCCCCTCGCTCACGGTCATGAGCGGGCTGGCTGTCATCGCCGGAGGACTGACCCTGGTCCAGTTCGGCACCGTCTTCGGCCAGGAGGCCGGGACCGCTCTGCTGCTGGTGATGATCGCCTTCAAGCTGCTGGAAACCCGCAATCGCCGCGACATCGTCATCACGCTGTTCCTCGGCTATTTCGTGGTCGTTACCAGCTATTTCTTCGATCAATCGATCCTGATAGCGGCCTATTCGCTCCTTGCAACGGGCCTGCTCACGGCCGCGCTGATCCAGGTCCACGCCGGACGGTCGATCCCCCGGCGACACCTGGCGCGCCAGGCCGGGGCCATGCTCCTGCATGCCTTGCCCTTCATGTTGATCCTGTTCGTCGTCTTCCCGCGCATTGAGGGCCCGCTTTGGGGGGATCCGCAGCGCGAGGACAGTGCACGCACCGGGTTGTCCGGCGAACTCGACCCCGGCGACATCGCCAGTTTGCTGCAGGACGAATCCACGGCCCTGCGGGTCCAATTCGATGACGATGTGCCGCCACTGCGCGCGCAGTACTGGCGTGCCCTTGTGATGACGGATTTCGACGGCCGACGCTGGTCCGCGGACGAAAACCGGTCGGTCATCGACCCGCCCGTCGCCGGCGATGCCGACCGCGTTGTCCGCTACACGGCCACCCTGGAGCCCACGCGGGCCCGCTATCTACCCGTACTGGATTACCCGAGCGCCCTGCCGGAGGACGTCGATCTGCGCGCGAACTACCAGGTCCTGCGCGATCGCCGCATCACCCGCCGAATCCAATACAGCGCGGCGGCCGACCTCGGCACCCCACCCGGGGCCGGCGAGGCCGCACTGGACCCTCAGGAGCGCACCCGCGCGCTGCACCTCCCACCGTCCGCCGCGCCCCGCGCGCGGGCGGAAGTCGCATTGTGGCGTGCAACCCATGGCGACGACGACCGCGCCATCATTCAGGAGGCATTGCGCCAATTCGCCGGCGAGCCCTACCGCTACACGCTCCAGCCCCCGCGTCTGCAGGACGACACCACGGACCGGTTCCTGTTCGAGACCCAGGCCGGCTACTGCGAACACTATGCCTCCGCGTTCGCCGTGCTGATGCGCGCGGCCGGCATCCCCTCCCGCGTGGTCACCGGGTACCAGGGGGGGGCCTGGCAGACGCGCGGTGAATACCTGCGCCTGCGCAACGCCGATGCCCACGCCTGGAACGAGGTCTGGCTGGATGGGGAAGGCTGGGTGCGCGTCGACCCCACGGCCGCCATCGCACCCGAACGCATCGAGCAGGGCATTACCGGCCTGGCCACGGATACCGGCGAGGAGATTCCCGGCTTTCTCCGCCGGGGCGACGGTCTCTCCTGGCTGCAGCGCGCGCGTTTCGGGCTGGAGGACTGGGGCGATTTCGTGCGTTTTCGCTGGGAGAGCTGGGTCCTGGCGTTCGACCCCGAACGTCAGCGCGAGCTATTCGCCCGCCTGGGGCTGGATGCCCAGGACTGGCGATCGGTGCTGATTGCCCTCGGCGTCGGATTTGGTGGACTGGCCCTGCTGACGTTGGTCTGGATCTGGCTGCGCCGCCCACGCCCGCGGCGATCGCCCGCCGATCGCCTGCTCCAGAGGCTGTCGCGCCGCATCGCGCGCCATGACCGCGCCCTCGCGCGCCAGCCGCATGAACCCGTGGACGCCTGGACCCGACGTGTCCGCCAGGCCCGGCCGGATCTGGCGGAGCCGCTTGCCACCTTCGCCGGCGTCTACAACCGACAGCGCTTCGCCCCCCTGAGCCCGGATCAGAGAGCCGATGAACTCGACCGCCTGCGCAGCGTACTGCAACAGGTACCGCGCGGAAGGCCGTCCACCACCAAGCCGAAGCGCGGGCGCGCCTAACCCGCGACGCACCCTGCAAACGACTCGGGGCCGGCCGGTCATGCAGACCCGGTCGGCCCCGTTCGCCGTTCACGATCCGGTTTTCCGGATCGAACCGTGTGACGCGCTATGCCGCGTCGTTGCGGAAGATGAAGTGGTGCCGGGCACCACGCCGCTCGTCCTGGCGCCGCGCAACCTTCTGCACCTCCGGACGGTTGGCGAACTGCGCCAGGGTAATCCCGTCCAGGAAATCATAGAGCTGCTGGCTCAGGTCGTCCCACAGTTCGTGGGTCAGGCAGCGATCACCATCCTGGCAGTCCTTGTGGCCCTTGCAGCGGGTCACGTCGACCGACTCGTCCACCGCCGTGATGATGTTCGCGATGCTGATCTGGTCCGCGCGCTTGGCCAGGCGATAACCACCGCCCGGGCCCCGCACACCTTCCACCAGGTCGGCCTTGCGCAGCTTTGCAAACAGCTGTTCCAGATAAGACAGCGAAATGCCCTGACACTGCGAGATATCGGCAAGCGTCACGGGCCCGATCCGGTCGTGAATCGCCAGATCCATCATGGCCGTCACTGCATAGCGGCCCTTGGTTGAGAGTTTCATGGTTGTTGCCTCCGAATAACCTTGAGTATGTGTCCTGCTCGACATCCGTTCGCAGGCTTGCATCCATTCTTATTTCCTGACCACGCAGGTCAAGAATAATTCCCGTCATACCTGACTGCAACAGTCGGGAATATTTCCTCTATTCTAGCAGGAGAATGAACAAAAATCACCGAATGCTAACTTAGGTCTTGAGAGCCTCCCCGACTGGCGGGGTTCCCCAGCCGTACGATTCCCACCACAGCAGCGCCGGATCGCAGGCGATGCCGGACCCGACCCCGAGGTCGGACGGGTCGAAGGCGTACAGGGTCTTCAGCAACTATCGGAAGCAGCCGCATCCGCTGCAGGGCGTCATGCCGAAGGAGCCGGGGCATCGAAATCCATCCCGCCGGTGACCGAACAAGTGGGACCGGTCGATGCCAACCGCGCCCCGGTCAGGAAGGCTGGCCGAGATCCGGCACCGTCGGGCCGTCGAGGATCAGCACCAGGGTCCCGACGGGGAGGCGCGGGAACAACTCGATCACCTCGTCGTTACGCATACGCACGCAGCCCTCCGAGGCCGGCTCGCCAATGCGCCCTTCCTCATCGGTGCCGTGGATATAGATGTACCGGCTTCGCGAATCGACGTTGCCGCCCCGGTTGATACCCGGCTCCAGGCCTTCCAGCCAGAGGATACGCGAGGTGATGTTGTCGCGCGGGCTGCGGGCACCCGGCTCGGTGAGAATATCCGCGATCTGGCCGGTATTGCCCCGCGCCCGGAAGATCGTCCCCCGCGGGGCCCCCGCGCCGAAGCGTTCGGCAATCCGATGCAGTCCGAGCGGCGTGGTAAAGGTCCCTTCCTCGAAACCCACCCCTCGGGCCGAGGTCGACACGTCGAAGATATCGGTAACCCGCTCGCCCTCCCAAACATACAGCCGCTGCTGATCCACCCGGACCACCACGACCGGCATATCGTCGGCATTCGAGGCCCGTTCCCGGGCATCCCGCACCACGGGTTCGATCCATTGGAGACTGGGCAAGAGCACCTCGTATCTACTTCTTGTTGGCCAGGTCCAGCACCTCGCCGGCCACCGGCGTGTTCACCAGCCCATCGCCGCGCAGGGCCGCCAGATGCTCCAGGTAGTCCGGGGGCAGCCCGGTCACGTACTCCCCGGTGAAGACCGAGCAGTCGAACGTCTGGATGTTCTTGTTGCCGCGACGCACGGCCTTCTGCAGGTCCTCGAGGTCCTGGTAGATCAGGCGGTCGGCGGCAATGGCCTCGCAGACCTGCTCCTCGTCGCGCCCATGGGCGATCAGCTCGTCGGCCGCCGGCATGTCGATCCCGTACACGTTGGGATAGCGCACCGGCGGCGCGGCGGAGGCGAAATAGACCTTCTTCGCCCCGGCCTCGCGCGCCATCATCACGATCTCGCGCGAGGTGGTGCCGCGCACGATGGAATCGTCCACCAGCATCACGTTCTTGCCACGGAACTCCAGCGAGATCGCGTTCAGCTTCTGGCGTACCGATTTCCGCCGCTTGGTCTGGCCCGGCATGATGAAGGTGCGGCCGATGTAGCGGTTCTTGATGAACCCCTCGCGGTACTTGATATTCAGTTCATGCGCCATCTCCAGGGCCACCGTGCGCCCGGTGTCCGGGATCGGCACGATCACGTCGATGTCATGGTCCGGCCAGATGCGCCGGATCTTCTCGCCCAGCGCGGTCCCCATGCGCATGCGCGCGCGGTGGACAAACACGTTGTCGATCACCGAGTCCGGCCGCGCGAAGTAGACATGCTCGAAGATGCACGGGTTCAGACGGGTCTCCGCGGCACACACGCGCGTATGGACCTCGCCCTCGGGCGTGATGAATACCGCCTCGCCCGGTGCAAGGTCCCGCTCAAGATCGAAGCCCTGGGACTCCAGCGCGGCGCTTTCGGAGGCGACCATCCATTCGCGCCCGCCCTCTTCGGCCTCGCGTGAACCGTAAACAATCGGCCGAATGCCATGCGGATCGCGGAACGCCAGAAGACCGCCCCCGGCGATCATCGCGACCACGGCATAGGCACCTTCGGCCCGCTGGTGCACGCGCTCCACCGCATCGAACACCGAATCCGGCGTCAGCCCGTTGTCGAGGAAGCGCAGCAGCTCCTGGGCGAAGACGTTCAGCAGGATCTCCGAGTCCGAGTCGGTGTTGATGTGGCGGCGGTCGGTTGCGAACAGCGCCTGCTTCAGTTCGCGGGCATTGGTCAGGTTGCCGTTGTGCCCCAGCGTGATCCCGAACGGCGAGTTCACGTAGAACGGCTGGGCCTCGGCCGAGCTGGATGAACCCGCCGTGGGGTAGCGGACATGCCCGATCCCCATGTGCCCCGTCAGGCTCTGCATGTGCTGGTTGTTGAACACATCGCGCACCAGCCCGTTATCCTTGCGCAGGTGCAACCGGCCGTCATCGTCACAGGTCACGATGCCCGCAGCATCCTGCCCCCGGTGCTGCAGCACCAGCAGGGCGTCATAAAGGGGCTGGTTCACCGGGCTGCGCCCGACGATTCCGACAACTCCACACATACGGTTTCAGGCTCCAGGTCTACGACGTCGTTTAGGGAAACACGGATTCATGTACACGCTCGCGCTCGAGTCGCTTTTGCGTTTGAACAAGGCGCGGTGACTGCCGTGCAGTCATTCTGCACAAGGGAGCCGCAACGCCGTGCGCGCGCCCGTTTTCGTCAACAACGGGCGGCCGAGCTCCTGCATTCAATGGCTTGTGGGGTTGGCACCCCGGGTTCCCCGGTCCTGCGTTGCACCCCGAATCCATCAAAAACGGGCGGGTCGAACCACGACCCACCGCACGATGCGCCTGGTCTCGGAAAACCTGGGGTGCCAACGCGAGTGTGTACATTAATCCGTGTTTCCCTGGTCGCCGTCGGGGATCACGTCGTCGACAGGCTCGTCGCTCGCCAGCAGGTCTTGGATCTGCTCCTGCCAACCCTCCGGCAGCTGGGCAATCAGCCAATCCACCAGGCGTTCAAACTCGGGGATCAGGCGGCTGTTCTCCCACCAGGGCTCGTCCGGCATCAGCGTCAGCGAGGCAAGGAAGATCAAGACCGCCACCAGCAACACACCGCGCAGCAGGCCGAAGATCACGCCCAGCGAGCGGTCGGTACCGGTCAGGCCGCTGCCCTTGACCAGGCGGTTCGCCAGCACGCCGAGAATGCCGCCCACGATCAGGACCCCGATGAAGATCAGGGCAAAGCCGATTCCCAGGCGCAGGGTGGCGTCCGAGACCGCCTGAGGCAGCTGTTGCGCCACCTCGGCCGCGTAGCGGATCCCCAGCCACACCCCCACGATCCACGTGGCGAGCGAAAAGGACTCGCGCACGAAGCCGCGGAAAAGGCTGATCAGCCCGGATACAACGATCAGGGCAATGATGACGAGGTCGATCCAGTTCACGGGGCCGGCATCGCGTTCTGAAGGGGCGCGTAGTTTACCGCAGCCATCCGTCCCTCGCAGGGCCGCGCCATCCCGGCCATCAGGGGTGCGCCACCACGATGCCGGACAGTTCCAGCTCGTCCTCGAGGCTTTCTCCCAGCTTCACCGCCTCTTCGCGTTGCGCCAGCGGTCCGACCTTGACCCGGTAGATCGGGCGCCCATCGGCCGTGGAGTCGTCCATGAAGGCGGGCCAGCCGGCATCGCGCAGTGTGGCCACCTGCTCGCGCGCGTTGTCTTTGCCACGAAAACTCCCGATCTGCACCGCCCAGCCCGCCTGCACCGGCTCGTCGGGTTCCACCGTACGCATCGGGTCCTCCGCATCCCCGGACGCCATATCCGAAGACGCGCCCGCACCGTTCTCCAGGTTATGAAGATCGGCAACCGGGGCGCCTGACTCCGCTGCCGGCGCATCCGGAGCGTTGTCCCGGCTCGGGGCCGGCCGTTCCGAGGGCAGGGCAATATCGGGCTCCGCAAAACTGGGAGCAGCCGGCACCGGGTCGTCGATCCCGCTCATGTGCTCGTAACCCGCCCCGTCAAACAGCCAGGGCAGGAAGATGACCGCGAGCACGATCAGGATGACCGCGCCTACGAGGCGAAAGCGAATGGGGTTGTCGCTTGTCATGCGGTCATCCGGCGGCGGCTGGGTTGGACACGGTTGCGGGCACGCTCCTGTGCCCGTGACAGTACGCTCGCTCGCGAGGTGGCCGCAAGCCAGACCGGGAACCCCTGTACCGCTCACGCCCCATGCACTGCCTCGCCGGGCCGCGGGTCCGCCACGGCCTTCCCGGACAAGGCCGCGCGAGCCAGATCCGGGACCTGATCCAGCACGGCCGCCACGGTGTAGAACGACCCGAACACCAGCACGCGCCCGCCGGGTCCCGCACGGCGCCTCGCTTCCTCGACGGCCCCGGCGACGTCCTGCACGCGCGCCACCGACCGTTGCCCCGCCGCCTCCAGTTCGTCGGCCAGGGCCCCGACCGACAACGCCCTTGGCAGTTCCAACGGGACCGGGACCCAGGCATCAATCCGTCCATCCAGGCGGGACCACATTGCCGCGCGTTCCTTGTCGGCCATCACGGCGACCAGCGCCACCACAGGACCATCCACCGGGTGCGCCTCCAGCCAGCGCGCCAGTTCCCCCACCGCGTGCACGTTGTGGGCCACGTCCAGCAGCCATTGCGGCTCACCCTGCACCACCTGCAGGCGCCCGGGCGCGGAGATCCCCAGGGCCTGGTTGAACGTCGCGTCGGTGAGGCCCCCGCCGAAGCCCAGGGCTTCGACGACCGCCAGTGCGGTCGCGGTGTTCAGCAGTGCTGCTCCGTCGATTTCCGCAGCGGCACCCCGTACGTGCCAGATACGCGAGCGTCCCTGACAGTACCAGTGCAAAACCGCCCCTTCCCGCTTCAGCCCAAAATCCGGGCCGCTACGCAGGGCCTGTGCATCCAGTTGCCGGGCATGGTCCAGCACGCTCGTGGGCGGTTCCAGTTCGCCGAGCACCACCGGGCGCCGCGCCCGCATCACTCCAGCCTTCTCGCGACCAATCGCTTCGCGACTGTCACCCAGCCAGGCCTGGTGGTCCAGGTCCACCGCGGTAATCGCGGCGACGTCCGCGTCCCATATGTTGACGGCATCCAGGCGCCCGCCCAGCCCCACCTCCAGCACCTGTACCGCGACTCCCTGCTCGCGGAACAGCCAGGCCGCGGCAAGGGCGCCGAACTCGAAATAGGTCAGGGAATCGTCCGCGCGCGCCTGGTCGATCGCCTCGAAGGCCCGGCACAGGTCGGCATCGGACACGGGTTCGCCATCGATGCGGATGCGTTCGTTGTAGCGCAGCAGATGCGGCGAGGTGAACAGACCGACCTTCAGGCCCTGGGCCTGCAGCAGCGCGGCCGTTCGTGTCGCCACCGTCCCCTTGCCGTTGGTCCCGGCCACGATCACCGTCCGCGGGACACCTGCGTCGCGCAATCCGAGGCGGTCGGCGACCAGCGCGATGCGCTCCAGGGTCAGGTCCATGCCCACGGGGTGCAGCTGCTCCTGGAAGGCGAGCCACTCCGCCAGGGTTGTGAAACGCACTGGCGGCCTCAGGAGTTTTGCGACGGAGAAACGCGTTCGACGTCGACCCCGTCCTCGGGGCTGATCACCTCGACCGTGCCCTCGCCCCCGGCATTCTCCGCGTTGGTATCGGTACCCGGTGCCGGTGCATGGGTCAGCATGCCCAGGACCGCGGCCAGGCGGCTGCGCATATCGCGACGGTCGACGATCATGTCGACCGCGCCGTGTTCCAGCAGGAACTCCGAACGCTGGAAGCCCTCCGGCAGGGTCTCGCGCACGGTCTGCTGGATCACGCGGGGCCCGGCAAAGCCAATCAGGGCATTGGGCTCGGCCACGTTCAAATCACCCAGCATGGCCAGACTCGCGGACACCCCGCCCATGGTCGGGTCCGTCATCACCGAGATGAACGGGATGCGCTCTTCCTGCATGCGCGCCAGGACCGCGCTGGTCTTGGCCATCTGCAACAGCGAAAACAGGGCCTCCTGCATGCGCGCTCCGCCGGAGGCGCTGAAGCACACCAGCGGGATGCCCTGTTCCAGCGAACGGTTCGCGCCGCGCACGAAGCGCTCGCCCACCGCGGAGCCCATGGAGCCGCCCATGAAACGGAAATCGAACGCGGAGGCCACCAGCGGGCGCCCCAGCAGCCGGCCCTGCATCACCACCAGGGCGTCGCGTTCGCCGGTGGCCTTCTGGGCGGCTGCCAGGCGGTCCTTGTACTTCTTGGAGTCGCGGAATTTCAGGATGTCGGAGGACTCGATATCCGCCGCGATCTCCTCGCGGCCCTCGGCGTCCAGGAAGGTCTCCAGACGCCGGCGCGCGCTCATGCGACGGTGATGGCTGCATTTCGGACAGACGTCGAGATTGCGCTCCACCTCGGGGCGGTACAGTGTCGCGTCACAGCCTTCGCAGCGGACCCACAGACCCTCGGGCACGCCCCGCTTGGTGGCGTTGTCGGTGCGGATGCGCGAAGGCATCAACTTCTCGAACCAGCTCATGCCGTCTCCCCGTAATCCGAATCGGCGCCGCGCATTCTACACCGTGGCCGCCGCGCCCGGGGACCGCGCCGCGTCCATGGCCCGACGCATCTCGCCCACCACTGCCGCTGCGGCGCGGGCATAACCGGCACCATCACCGTCGTGCTCCTCGGCCAGGCGCACGATGGCGCTCCCCACCACCACCGCATCGGCTACTCGTGCCACCTGCGCTGCGGTTTCCGCATCGCGGATACCAAAGCCCACCCCCAGCGGCAGGCCGGTGTGGCATCGCAGGCTTTCCAGGCGTTCGGCCAGGGCCGAGACATCCAGGCTCTGCGAGCCGGTCACGCCCTTCAGGGAGACGTAGTAGACAAAACCGCGCGCCGCCCGGGCCACGTGGTCGATCCGGGTTTCCGAGGTCGTCGGCGCGATCAGGAAGATCGGATCGATGCCGGACTGTTCCAGCAGGCCCACCACGTCCTCGCTTTCCTCCGGCGGAAGGTCCACCGTCAGCAGGCCGTCCAGCCCGGCCGCCTTGGCCGTTTCGGCGAAGGTTTCGTACCCCATGCGTTCCACTGGGTTCAGATAGCCCATCAGGACCACCGGGGTGGTGGTGTCCTCCTTGCGGAACTCGGCCACCATCGCCAGCACGTCGCGCAGGCCGGTCCCGAAGCGCAGGGCCCGCTCACAGGCCTTCTGGATCACCGGACCATCGGCCATCGGGTCGGAGAACGGGACGCCCAGCTCGATCAGGTCCGCCCCGGCCTCCACCAGTGCGTGCATCAGGGGCACGGTGGCCCCCGGCTCCGGGTCGCCCGCGGTCACGTACGGGATCAGTGCCGCCCGGTTTTGTTCGCGCAGTTCGGCGAAGCGCCGTTCGATGCGGCTCATAGCGTAATCCCCTCGCGTTCGGCCACGGTGTTCAGGTCCTTGTCGCCGCGCCCGGACAGATTGATGATGATGCTCTGGTCCGGTCGCATCCGCGGCGCCAAATCCAGCACATGGGCAATGGCGTGGCTGGTCTCCAGTGCCGGGATGATGCCCTCGGTGCGCGTCAGGCGGTGGAACCCGGCCAGCGCCTGGTCATCGGTGACCGAGACATAGTTCACCCGGCCGATATCCTTCAGCCACGCATGCTCCGGCCCCACGCCCGGGTAGTCGAGCCCGGCCGAGACCGAGTGCGTGCCGATGATCTGGCCGTTCTCGTCTTCCATCAGGTAGGTGCGATTGCCGTGCAGTACGCCCGGCTGACCGGCACACAGCGGCGCGGAGTGCCGGCCAGTCTCGACGCCGTCGCCCCCGGCCTCGACACCGATCATCTCGACCGACTCGTCCGCCAGGAACGGATGGAACAGTCCGATCGCGTTGGATCCGCCCCCGACGCAGGCCACCAGGGTATCCGGCAGCTTGCCGGTCATTTCCAGGTGCTGCTCGCGCGCCTCGCGGCCAATCACCGCCTGGAAGTCGCGCACCATCGCCGGATACGGATGCGGTCCGGCGACCGTGCCGATGATGTAGAAGGTGTCGTCGACATTCGTCACCCAGTCGCGCATCGCCTCGTTGAGGGCATCCTTCAGCGTTCGCGTCCCGGATTTCACCCCCACCACCTCGGCACCCAGCAGGCGCATGCGGTAGACGTTCTGGGACTGTCGGCGGGTGTCTTCCTCGCCCATGTAGATCACGCATTCCAGACCCAGGCGCGCGGCCACGGTCGCCGTGGCCACCCCGTGCTGGCCGGCGCCGGTCTCGGCGATGATACGGGTCTTGCCCAGTTTCTTCGCCAGCAGCGCCTGGCCGATGGTGTTGTTCACCTTGTGCGCGCCGGTGTGGTTCAGATCCTCGCGCTTCAGGTAGATCTGCGCGCCACCCAGCTCCTGCGACAGGCGCTCGGCGTGGTAGAGGGGGTTGGGTCGCCCGACGAACTGCTTCAGGTCGTGGTCCAGCTCCGCCATGAATTCGGGATCGCGGATGTACTGCTCGTACACCTGCTGCAGCTCGTCCAGCGCCCCCATCAGGGTCTCCGAGACGAACCGGCCACCATAGGGACCAAAATGTCCGCGGGCATCCGGGAACGCCGCCCAGTCAATCTTGCTCATCAGTCTCCACCTCGCATTGGCGCACGGCCTGCACGAAGGCCCGCATGCGCCGTGCATCCTTGACCCCGGGTGCGGATTCCACCCCGGAACTCACATCGACCCCGTACGGGCGCAGGTGTTCCAGCGCCACACGCACCGAGTCGGCATCCAGACCCCCGGCCAGCAACCAGGGGCGGTCCAGGGCATCGGGCACGCGCTGCCAGTCGAAGCGATGCCCTGACCCGCCACTATGCTCTCCGCCATGGCTGTCCAGCAGGAATCCCTGGGCATCAGCGTGCGCCTCCATCACCGGGCGCGGGTCCTGCCCTTCGCCCATTGCAATGGCCTTCAGATAGGGCCGCCCGAAGCGTGCGCAGGACGGTCCCGTCTCGTCCCCGTGAAACTGAAGGCAGTCCAGCCCCACTGTCTGAAGCACCTGCTCGACCCGGGAGGGTTCCGGATCCACGAACAACCCCACCGTGGTCACGAACGGCGGCAGGGCCGCCACGATCGCCGCGGCACGGGCCGGCTCCACCACCCGGCTGCTCGGGGCGTGAAACACCAGCCCGATCGCATCCGCCCCGGCCTGTGCCGCGGCACGCGCCTGTTCCGGCGTGGTGACTCCGCAGATCTTGACCCTGTACCGCATGCCCGTCGACTCGAAGAAACGAGCCGCAAGCCTACCAGAACCCGGCCCCCGATCCGGCTTTCCCGCAATCACCCCGCTCCATTCCCCGGGATGCCCTCCAGCACGGGGCCACCCGCGATCGGCAGGGCGAACTCCTCCGGGTACTCGACATGGACGAAATAGAGCCCACCGGCCGGGGCCGTAATACCGGAAGCGCGGCGATCCCGCGCCGCCAGCACCTCCATCGGCCAGCTCGACTCGGCCCGACCATCCCCCACCGCCAGCAGAACGCCCGCGATATTCCGCACCATGTGATGCAGAAAGGCATTCGCGTGGATATCCAGGATGACGTAGGACCCGCGCCGGGTCACCGACAGCGAATGGACCTGGCGCACGGGGGATTTGGCCTGACACGCCGCCGCTCGCAGGCTGCTGAAGTCGTGCTCCCCGACGAAGGCCTGACCGGCCCGATGCATGCGCCCGGCCTCCAGCGGCCGTCGCCACCACGACACCCGCCCGGCCTCGAGCGCCGGACGGATCTCGCGGTTCGCGATCACATAGCGGTAGCGCCTCCCGAATGCCCCGAACCGGGCATGGAAGGTATCGGGCACCGGCTGCGCCCAAGTCAACGCAATCGCGTCCGGAAGTCGACTGTTGCTCCCCAGGACCCAGGCGTGTGGTTCGCGTTGTGCCGGGGTGTCGAAGTGCACCACCTGCGCGGTAGCATGCACCCCCGCATCGGTACGCCCCGCACAGCTCAGGTCCACCGGGTGATTCGCCACGAATCCCAGCGCCGCCTCGAGGTGCCCCTGTACGCTCGGACCGTCCTTTTGCCGTTGCCAGCCCAGCAGCCGGCGGCCATCGTATTCGACACCCAGCGCCCAGCGCTGGAGCGTCGCCGGCGCCGCCACGACCCCGGATGACACCGACACCCGTTCGCTACTCAAACCCTGCCCCCAGCGCCACCCACCACACCGCTACCGCGCCCGCCCAAAGCCAGGCCAGGGCACCCCTGGGGGCTCGCCAGCCCGAGGGGAGCCCGGATTCCACAGCCGTACCTGCCGCAACATCGCCACCGCCGGCGAGTGCCTGATCCAGACGCAGGACCAGCCACTCCCGTACCTGTGCCAACCGGGCTCGGCGCACTCCGCGCAAGCCCGCCCGGCGTTGCTCCAGTGCCCCCCGTTCACCCTCGAACAAGGCCAGTGCCAGAAACAAGCGTCGCGCGAAGCGCTCGCCCCATCCCCCCAGCACCTGACGAGGCCCGTCCAGAAGACCGCCAAGGGCGCGCACCAGGGCCGGACGGGGGAAGCGTCCGGTCAGCCAGACCACCAGCACCACTACCAGCATCAGTGCGGCGATCCGCCATCCGGCCTCCTGCAGTCCCGCGACCCAGTCTTCGGACCCCGTGGGCCACCACCCGTAGAACACCACCAGCGAGAGATAAAACCATTTCAGGCGCAGCACCAGCCGGCGCACACGACCCCAGTCCAGACCGGTCAAGCTCAACCCACCGGCCACCGTACCCGCGACGGTCACCACCAGCGGCTCGGCGGGCACCAGTGCCGCGGAAACCCCCAGCACCCCCAGCAACGCCACCCCCGCGGACGTCGCCTCTCCCGCGGCGGGGGCCGAACTCATCCGTTGCTCCGGGTTCGTCACGATTCAGCGTCCATCCCCGTCCATAAAACCAAAAGGCCCCGCCCGGGACATCGCCTCCGGACGGGGCCGTGCGTCGCAGCTATGACCGATTCTCGGTGCCGGCCTCACGAGACCGGCCCGACCCGGCTCCCGCAATCAGCTTCCCTGAATCTGATCCCGGATCGCCTCGGCCTCGCGCTTCTGTTCGTCGGTGCCGGAGCCCAAAACCTCGTCAATGAGCTCCTGTGCGCCCTCCACGTCGCCCATGTCCGCGTAGGCCTGGGCCAGACTCAGCCGCGTGACGTTCTCGTCATCGCCGGCCACATCCGTACCTTCCCCGGCATCGGCCGATTCCGACGCGGCAAGCGCCTCGTCCGAAGCCGGCAGACCTTCGTCCATATCCAGCCCGGTCTCCTGGCCTTCGCCACTGTCACCGCCACTTGCGGGCGCATCGACGTCCGGAAGTTCGTTCTCGTCGAGGTCGAAGGACAGATTGTTCAGGTCCTCGGCCGTCTGGCCTTCTTCCGTACTGGTCTCGGCCGCACTGGCGAGATCCTCTTCCAGATTCTCGTCGATATCGAACGACAGCCCTTGATCCTCTCCGGCACCCGGCTCTTGCGCATCTGCACGCGGCGAGGCCTCGTCCGTTTCCGGCAGCTCCAGACCCGAGAAATCAATCTCGTTGCTGTCTGCATCGTCCCCCGAAGCACCCGGCTCGACCGAAGCCGCGTCGTCAAGGGAATCGGCAGTGGCCACACCCGCCGCCCCGGAAGCACGGCCCAACTGCGACTCCAGCTCCGAGAGACGATCCCGCAGCGCATCGTCGTCCGGACCCAGGCGATCTCGCAGGGCCGTCGCCGCCTCGCGCGCGGCCGCCTCGTCCCCCAGCGCCACATGGGCCTCGACCAGCTTGATCCGGTATTGCTTGTTGTCCGGGTTTTTCTCAAGGGCGGCATTGAGCGTCTCGACCGCCTGGTCGTTCATGCCATAGGCAAGGCAGACATCCACCTCCGCCAGCACGTCGTCCATGCCCCCAGCACCCTCGCTGGTACTGGAGACCATTACTTCGCCGACGTCTTCCTCGGGCCCGGCCGGTGGATGGGCGGATTCCTCCTGCGTGGTCTCTGCTCCTTCTTCGGAGCGCGAACCCGCCGTCCCCGCAATGGTTCCGGCCGCCACTGCGGTCGCGGTCCCCGAGAATCCAGCCCCCGTTCCAGCGTCGCTACCCTCGACTTCACGCGCCTCGTAACCCGCGGAACCCACGGTCGCCGCCTGGACATTGCTGTTATCGGCCCGCGGCTTCAGACCCGCACCGCGCTCATCCACCACCACCTCGCGGCGGCCACCACGGGCAAACGCAAGCAGCACCAGCAGCAGCAGAATCACCAGCGCGATTGCCATCATCAGCAACAGCGGATCGTTCATGATGCGCTCGTGCAGCGGCGCATTGCGCTCGGCATCGGCACGATCCAGACGCGTGCGCAGCTGTTCGCGTTCGGCGCGCAGCTCGCTCAGCTGCTCCTCCAGTTCGGCCATGTTTTCGCTGGAAATGTCGGCCAGGCGACCGCGCTCGCCCAGTTCCTCGCGCAGCTCGGACAGCTCTTCACGCATGCCTTCCATCTCGGCGCGCTGGGACAGCAGGGACTCCTGCAACAGGTCCTCGGAGTCTCCCTGGGCGGCGCCCGCCTCGGCATCTTCCGGCATCACGTCGGCCACGATCTCCAGCCGGTCTTCCGCAGCCTCTTCCTCGCCCACGGACTCCTCGACTGCAGCGGCGTCGTCACTTGCGGCCGAATCGTCATCCGCGGCCACCGCCTCGTCGTCATCCTCGACCGCCGCGGAAGGCTCTTCCGCTTCTACGCCATCTTCCTCCGCTGCCTCGGCTTCATCCTCGACCGCTTCGCCCTCCCCCGCGGCGCCTTCGTCTTCCCCCGGGGCGGGTTCGGGCTCTTCGCGAGCCGCACGAGTGGATTCCTGCCAGGAGCGAGTCTGCTCGGCCACCTCGGCGCGCGCCTCGGCGCTGCTGCGTGCATCCAGCTGTTCGCGGGACGGCGTGCGCAGTTCGGCATCTGCCCGCAGCGAATTGATGTTGTTGCCAATAAAGGCCTGCGGGTTGGCGTCCCGGAACGCGAGCATGGCCTGCTCGTCGCTGTACCCCGAGAGGCCGCTACGGCGCACCACCGAGTAAAGCGTATCGCCATTGCGCACCCGGATGGTTTCGCCTTCACCGGGCGTGCTGGGTGCCGTATCCGGAGTCTCACTCGCAGACGGAGACGAGGCGCCCGAGGGCATGGTGCCGGGGGGGTCCAGCAGCAGTGAAACCTCGCGCATCGAACGGCCACCGTCCCAGCGAGCTTCCAGCAGGATGCCGACATAGGGCTCGCGCACCGGCCGCCGGGTCGTCAGGATGACCCGATCCTCTTCCAGCTCGATATTCAGGTCGCCCGGAACGCCACCACGATTCAGACCGGCCCGGCGGTATTCATCCTCGGACGCCTGGCGAATGCGCAGGGAATCCGCGACCCCCGCCGCTCCGCGCAAGGGTATCTCCGCTCGCAAGGGCTGATTCAGGAAGGATTGAAGGTCGACTTCACCGAAGCCCACGGAGTTCGAGGACGCCGGGGCCACCAGCAGCAAGAACAAAAACCCAACCAATAACTTGCGCACGAATTCCCCCCTGAAAGTGCCGCGTGGCCTCAATGCCCCGGCCGACACGGCCGACGACCCCCTGGCCACGGATGTGCCGGGGAGACTCCCCGGCGTTTTCCCGGATTAAATCACAGGTAATCCCGGATCAAAACCTCCGCGATCTGGATCGTGTTCAGCGCAGCACCCTTGCGCACGTTGTCGGATACCACCCAGAGGTCCAGTCCGCGGGGATGCGAGATGTCCTCGCGGATGCGGCCCACGAACACCGCATCCTTGCCGGAACCCTCGGTCACGGCGGTCGGATAGCCGCCATCCTCGTGCTTGTCCAGTACGGTAATCCCCGGCGCGGCGGACAGGATCTCGCGCGCCTTCTCGGCGCTGATCTTCTCCCGCGTCTCGATGTGCAGCGCCTCGGAGTGACCGTAGAACACCGGGATGCGCACCGCGGTCGGGTTCACCAGGATGGACTCGTCGCCCATGATCTTCCGGGTCTCCCAGACCATCTTCATCTCTTCCTTGGTGTAGCCGTTGTCCTGGAAGACATCAATGTGTGGCAGCGCGTTGAACGCGATCTGCTTGGGATACACGTTGCACTCCACCGGGCGGCCGTTCAGCAGCGCCGCCGTCTGGTGCGCCAGTTCCTCGATCGCATCCTTGCCGGTACCGGAGACGGCCTGGTAGGTCGCCACATTGATGCGCTCGATCCCCACCGCGTCGTGCAGCGGCTTCAGTGCCACCAGCATCTGGATGGTGGAGCAGTTCGGATTCGCGATGATCCCGTGCCGGGTATAGTCACCTACGGCATCCGGATTCACCTCCGGCACCACCAGCGGGATCTCCGGGTCGTAGCGGAACTGCGACGTGTTGTCGATCACCACGCAGCCGGCCGCCGCGGCCTTCGGCGCATACTCCGCCGAAACCGAGGCGCCCGGCGAGAACAGCCCGATCTGCACCGTGGAGAAGTCGAAGGTCGCCAGGTCCTCGACCTCCAGCTCGCGATTCCCGAAGGCGACCGTCTTGCCCACCGAACGCGCGCTGGCCAGCGCGTGCACCCGCCCCAACGGCAGGTCACGCTCGGCCAGGATGGCCAGCAGGGTCTCGCCGACGGCGCCGGTTGCACCGACCACGGCCACGTCAAACTTGCGGTCACTCATCGTTAATTCCCGGTTGAACTCTAATCTTCAAGTTTATGTATTTAAATTATTCTTCCAGCGCGGCGACCAGGGCATCGCCCATCCCCTGCGTACCCACCAGCGTCATGCCCTCCCCGAAGATATCCGGGGTGCGCAGGCCCTGATCCAGTACCCGGCCCACCGCGGCCTCCACGCGTTCGGCCAGGTCATTGCGGTTCAGGCTGTGCCGCAGCAACATCGCGACCGACAGAACCGTCGCCATCGGGTTGGCCTTGCCCTGTCCGGCGATGTCCGGCGCCGACCCGTGGATCGGCTCGTACAGGCCCACGCCCTCGCTGTTCAGCGAGGCCGAAGGCAGCATGCCAATGGAGCCGGTCAGCATCGCGGCCGCATCGGACAGGATGTCGCCGAACATGTTGCCGGTAACCATCACATCGAACTGCTTGGGATCACGCACCAGTTGCATGGCCGCGTTGTCCACGTACATGTGAGACAACTCGACCTCGGGGAATTCCTTTCCGACGCGCTCGACCACCTCGCGCCAAAGTTCGGAAACCTCCAGCACATTCGCCTTGTCCACCGAACACACGCGCTGGTTCCGGCGCATTGCAGCCTCGAAACCCGCGCGGGCGATGCGTTCGATCTCGGATTCGCTGTAGACCAGCGTATTGAACCCGACCCGCTCACCATTGCGCTCCTCGATGCCGCGCGGCTGGCCAAAGTAGATCCCCCCGGTCAACTCGCGCACGATCAGGATATCCAGCCCGCTGACCACTTCGGGTTTCAGCGTGGAGGCCGACGCCAGTTGCGGATACAGGATCGCCGGGCGCAGATTCGCGAACAACCCGAGATCCGAGCGGATGCCGAGCAATCCGCGCTCCGGACGCAGATCGCGCTCCAGCGACTCGTACTGCGGGCCGCCCACCGCGCCCAGCAGGATCGCATCCGCACGGCGCGCCGCCTCGCGGGTGGCCTCCGGATAGGGGTGCCCCGCCGCGTCATGCGCCGCGCCCCCGATCAGGCCCTGCTCGATCTCCAGACCCAGACCGCCAATCTCGCCCACGCGGTCCAGCACCTTCAGCGCCTCGGCCACGATCTCGGGCCCGATCCCGTCCCCGGGCAATACCAGAATTCGGCTCACAAACCACTCCCAATCAATTCAATTCAGGTCCTTAACCGTCATTGCAAGGCCCCGCCAGGGGCCGTGGCAACCTCCCAACAAGACCCCAACGTCCACCCCCGGCCCGCGGTGCCGGGGCCGCCCACGGAGATCGCAACGCTGCACTCCGCGCGATGACGGTGCATATTGCGACACCTGCGAGACGGTGCTGCTGCCGCCACCGTATTACGTGCGTTCGGCCATCCAGGGCCATTCGCGGCGCTGGCGCTCCTCGAACGCACGAATATCGTCCGCAAACTGCAGCGTCAGGGCGATGTCATCCAGCCCGTTCAGCAGGCGATGGCGGCGGTCCTCGTCCAGCGTGAACCTGAATACGGTACCGTCCGGCGCGGTCACGGTCATCTCTTCCAGATTCACCTCGACCTGCGCGCCCGGGTTCGCCTCCATCTGATCAAACAGGCGCTGCACCTCGTCCTCGGCCAGCACGACCGGCAGCAGACCGTTCTTGCAACTGTTGGAGAAGAAGATATCCGCGAACGATGGCGCGATCACCGCGCGAAAACCGAAGTCCGTCAGCGCCCAGACCGCGTGTTCCCGCGAGGAGCCGCAGCCGAAGTTCTTGCGCGCCAGCAGGATGGTCGCCTGGTCAAACGGTGCCTGGTTGAGCACAAAGTCCGGGTTCGGCCGGCGCTTCGAGCCATCCATGCCCGGCTCGCCCGGGTCCAGATAGCGCCAGTCGTCGAAGGCATTGGGGCCGAAGCCCGTGCGCTTGACCGACTTCAGGTACTGCTTGGGGATGATTGCGTCAGTATCCACGTTGGAGCGGTCCAGCGGCGCCACGATCCCCTTGTGTACGGTAAACGCCTGCATCGCTCAGCCCTCCAGCTTCGACGGTTCGATGAAATGCCCGGCGACGGCCGCCGCGGCGGCCAGCGACGGGCTGACCAGATGGGTGCGCCCGCCCTGCCCCTGACGGCCCTCGAAGTTGCGGTTCGAGGTAGAGGCACAACGCTCGCCCGGCTCCAGGCGGTCGGCGTTCATCGCGAGGCACATCGAGCAGCCCGGCTCGCGCCACTCGAAGCCGGCGTCCAGGAAGATGCGGTCCAATCCCTCCTGCTCCGCCTGTTGCTTCACCAGCCCGGAGCCCGGCACCACCATCGCCAGCTTGATGTTGTCGGCCTTCTTGCGGCCCCTCACCACTTCGGCGGCGGCGCGCAGGTCCTCGATGCGCGAGTTGGTGCAGGAGCCGATGAACACCTTGTCCGGACGGATCTCCGTCATCGGGGTGTTCGGCTTCAGGTCCATGTACTCCAGCGCCCGCTGCATGCCCTCGGCGCGTACCGGATCGGACTCGGCCGCCGGGTCGGGCACCCGCCCGTCGATCGGTGCGACCATCTCCGGCGAGGTGCCCCAGCTGACCTGCGGGGCGATCTCGGCGGCGTCCATCTCCACCACCGCGTCGAACTCCGCATCGGGGTCGGAAACCAGCGTGCGCCAGTACTCGGCCGCCCGCTCGAACCTCTCGCCGGTCGGCGCCTGCGGCTTGCCGCGCACGTAGTCGATGGTCTTCTCGTCCACGGCAACCATGCCCGCCCGGGCCCCGGCCTCGATCGACATGTTACAGATGCTCATGCGGCCCTCGATCGACAGGCTACGGATCGCCGAACCGGCAAACTCGATCGCATAGCCCGTACCACCGGCGGTACCGATGCGGCCGATGATCGCCAGCACCACGTCCTTCGCGGTAACGCCCGGGCGCAGCTCGCCTTCCACGCGGATCTGCATGGCACGGGTCTTCTTTTGCCACAGGCACTGGGTGGCCAGCACATGCTCCACCTCGGAGGTGCCAATGCCGAAGGCCAGCGCGCCCAGCGCGCCATGCGTGGAGGTATGCGAGTCACCACAGACCACGGTCATCCCCGGCAGGGTCGCCCCCTGCTCCGGGCCGATCACATGCACGATACCCTGGCGCACGTCTGCCATCGGGAAGAACTTCAGCCCCAGGCTCGTGACGTTGCTCTCCAGCGTCTCAACCTGGGTGCGCGAAACCGGGTCCGCGATCCCCTTGTCGCGATCGGCGGTAGGCACGTTGTGGTCCGGCACCGCCAGCACGGAATCCCCGCGCCACGGCTTGCGCCCGGCCAGCCGAAGCCCCTCGAAGGCCTGCGGACTGGTCACCTCGTGCACCAGGTGGCGGTCGATGTAGAGCAGCGTCGAGCCATCCGGCTCCTCGCGCACCACATGCGCCTCCCACAACTTGTCATACAGGGTCTTGCCTGCCATTTCCTACTCCCGCGGCCGTGCCGCGTTCTATCGTTCTTGCGACCCACCGCCGGCTATCCACCGGCGCTATACAGGCCCGCTCGTGCCCAGCGTCGCCACAAGCACCGCCATTGCGAAGAACCGAAGGCGATGCGGACACATCCTGAAGCTGACAGAGCGCCGGCATCCGGAATCCGGCGGCTTCGAACGGGGCTGCTTTGTCGCTGCACACCTCACAACGACGGTGCATCTGGCGGCGCCTTGGCATGACGGTGCTTTCTCCAGCGCCTCGCAATGACGTTGTTTCACAACGCCCGTTTAACCAGAGTCTGCGGTCCGGCCAGTATTCTTTCAAATCCGATTTCTTATCCGTATCATTCCATACGGTTATCCCACTGCCGGGTCATGCCGGGCCCGACTATCGAACGGGTCATTATCTCACGCAGGGTCTGGAGAGACACGAATGCGCCCGGAGCAACTGAGCGTCGAATCCCTGCAGGCCTTCGTCGCGGTTGTCGACACCGGCGCCTTCTCCGCCGCGGCCGAACGGCTGCACCTGACCCAGCCGGCGATCAGCAAACGTATCCAGTCCCTGGAAGCCACACTGGAACGCCCGCTGTTCGAGCGCCAGGGCCGCCGCGTACGGCCAACCGAGGTCGCGGAACGCCTGCTGCCCGAGGCCCGCGAAATCCTCGCCCGCCTGCGCGCCATCGAGCAGCAGGTGGCCGATCTCGATCAGGTGGTGCGCGGTCGCATCCGCCTGGCCACCTCGCACCACATCGCCCTGCACCGCCTGCCCGCGCCACTCTCCGCCATGCGCGAACACTACCCGGGGTTGGACCTGGAACTCGCGTTCATGGATTCGGAGGCCGGCATCGAGGCGGTCATGCACGGCGACGCCGACCTGGCCCTGGCCACCCTGCCCGAGGATCTGCCGAAGGGCACCGAGGCGCACACCATCTGGACCGATCACCTCGTTCCGATGGTCGCCCGCAATCGCGCTGACGCCACCCCGCGGGACACACTGCGGCGACTGCACGACTGGCCGGCCATCCTGCCGCCCGCGGATTCCACCACGCGACGCCAGATCGACCAGGCCCTGACCACCCAGGGCCTGCACCCCATCGCCGCCCAGGAAAGCCCCTACCTGGAAGTCATCCGCATGATGATCGCGGCCGGTCTCGGCATCGGGTTCCTCCCCCGCACCATGGCGACCGACGACCTCGCCATCCTTGACTGGCCGGGCGCGCCCGTCACCCGCCA
>NZ_JAWLFK010000065.1:0-8499 GCF_041685615.1 Thioalkalivibrio sp. | reverse complement strand
CTGGACGATTAGTCGCTTCCTTCGCCCGAGGGCGATGCGTTTCGCTGCGCTCAACGCATCCTGCGGCGTTCGGGTAATGATTGAGCGTAGGGGGTGCTGAGCGAAGCGAACTGCACCGTTCGCTTGGTTGCGAACGGTGGCGCGCCCGATGGTTCCGGTCAGTAGTGGTAGCGGAGCTGCGCAATCAGCAGGGTGCCGTCGTCCACCTTGTAGACGATGCGGTGTTCGCTATCGATTCGGCGGGACCAGTAGCCGGCAAGGTTGTGCTTGAGGGGTTCGGGTTTCCCGATGCCCGTGAACGGGTCGCGCTGGATGGCCTTGATTAGCTCGTTCACGCGGCGAAGTGTTTTCTTGTCGTGTCGTTGCCAGTAGAGATAGTCCTCCCAGGCAAGTTCAGCAAAGAGCAGCCTCACTCCTCCAGGCTCCGTTCCTTGCCTCCCCCCTGTTCCAGTTCGGCGACCGATGCCAGCAGGCGTCGAGCATTCTCTGGCGCCCGAAGCAGGTAGGCCGTTTCCTGCAGGGCCTCAAAGTCTTCCAGTGACATCATGACCACGGAGGGCGCCTTGTTGCGGGTGATGATGATCGTGGAGTGATCCTCGCAGACCTTTTCCATCGTCTTGGCCAGATTGCTCCGGGCCGCGGTGTAGCTAATGGCGTCCATGGGGCTCCTGTACAACTCTGTACATGTACGGAAAACTGTACGCCCTGGTGTTCGCCGGTGCAAGTGGGCGGGCCGTCGTTGCGGGAGCTTTGTCGGGGACAGGTGGTTACCATCCGGGGCGTGGCGGGTCACTGATGCGTTTCGCTTCGCTCAACAGCATCCTACGCAGGGCTTGCTGGACGTAGGGTGCACTGAGCGAAGCGAACTTCACCGGGTCGGGCGGTGCCGCTACAGCCAGCGGGCGAGCCAGAGGCGCAGGCGGAGTTCGAGCGGGGGGGCGTAGCCCTGCTTGCGGAAGACGATCTCGCCGTCGGGGTTGATGATGAAGGTGGCCGGGACGCCGCGCACGTTGTAGCGCGCGGCCAGGGCGCCGTCCGGATCGTTGATCACGGCCAGTTCCCGCTCGCGCTCGTTCAGGTGGTCGAGCACCTCTTCTTCCACGCCGGACTGCATGGCGACTGTCAGCACCGGGTGGCTTTGCGACAGGCGCACGATCTCGCCTTCCTCCAGGCGGCAGATCGGGCACCAGGTGGCCCAGAAGTGCAGCAGCATGGGTTCATCCGCGTAATCCGCCAGTGTCACGGGCGTGCCGTCCAGCAGCTGGGCCTCGAACTCGGGGGCCGGGCCCTCGACCATGTCGCGCGCCATCCAGGCGCGCACGGCCAGGAAGATCACCAAGGCCAGGCCGATCTGGATGCCCCAGCCGAGCGCACGGCGGCGCCGGGAGGGTTTGGGGCGTTTCGGTTTTTCTGGCTGTTTTTCGGTCAACGAATCATCTCGGCCTGCCCGGGGCGGGCGCGGGTGCCCCGCTTCTTGGGGCCCTTGCGCACGGCGATGCGTACCAGTTCGTCCTCGTCGTCCACCAGGCGTTCCCGCTGTGCGTCGGTGAGCAGCGGATTGCGCGCGACGAAGTAGCGCAGGTTGGGGTCGCGATCGTTTACGCAGGCCTCCACCTGTTCCGGTGTCAGGTCCGGACGCTTGGCACAGTTCAGGCGCACGGTCTGGTTGGGGTCGGCCAGCAGCAGGGCGATCTCTTCGGGTGTCAGGTCCATACGGCGGGAGAAGTAGGCCTTCACCTGGGCGTGCTGGTCGCGTACCAGCAGCGGCCGCCAATGGCCCTCCAGGTCCACGGACAGGGCCAGGTCCATGCGCTCTTCAAATGACAGCGCCTTGTATTGGCGGGCAAGCGTCTCCATCGGGCGGGCATTATAGGCAGGGTGGTCGGGTTCCGGGTGTACGCCCCCACAATCTGCAGGAACGACACCAAGCGAAAGCCTGTCGTACCATAAGCAGACTGTAATTTTCTCCGACCGCGTCGGGGAGCGAGGAACGCATGAATGCACCGGTAGCCGACAAGCCGCTTTATCACGTCCCGACCACGGCACACGTGACAGCCTCGCTGCACGCTTTGAGTGAGGCTCAGCGCGACGAACTGGTGCGCCGCATCAAGCGGTTGCTGATCGAGCGCAACGCGGTACTGGTCGCGCATTACTACGTGGATGAATCCCTGCAGCGTCTGGCGGACGAGACGGGTGGCTGTGTGTCCGACTCCCTGGAGATGGCACGCTTCGGCAAGGAGCACCCGGCCGAGACGCTGGTGGTGGCCGGTGTGCGCTTCATGGGCGAGACCGCCAAGATCCTGAGCCCGGAGAAGCGCGTCCTGATGCCGACGCTGGAGGCCGAGTGCTCGCTGGATCTGGGCTGTCCGGCGGACGAGTTCGCGAAATTCCGCGCGCAGTATCCGGATCACACGGTTGTTGTGTACTCGAACACGTCGGTGGACGTGAAGGCGCAGGCCGATTACGTCGTCACGTCCAGCATCGCCGTGCCGCTGGTCGAGCACCTGCGTGATCAGGGCAAGAAGGTCCTCTGGGCCCCGGACAAGCACCTGGGCGACTACATTCGCCGCACCACCGGCGCTGACATGGTGCTGTGGGACGGTTCCTGCGTGGTCCATGACGAGTTCCGGTCCTGGGCGCTGGAAGAACTGCTCGGCCGCCATCCCGGCGCCGCCGTGCTGGTGCATCCGGAGTCCCCGCGCGAGGTGATCCATCAGGCGGATGTGGTGGGGTCGACCAGCCAGCTGATCGCGGCGGTGAAGGATCGCCCGGAGCAGGAATTCATCGTGGCGACGGACAAGGGCATCTTCTACAAGATGCAGCAGGCCGCGCCGGACAAGAAGCTGATCGAGGCCCCGACGGGTGGCCACAGCGCAACCTGCACCAGTTGCGCGCACTGCCCGTGGATGGCGATGAACGATCTGGTCTCGCTGGCCGAGACCCTGGAAGACACCGCCGAACCGGCAAAGAACGAGATCTTCGTCGACGAGAGCGCGCGCCAGAAGGCTCTGGTCGCCACCCAGCGCATGCTCGACTTCGCCACCGAACACCGCAAGGCCACCGCAGGCGACGCCTGATGCAGCGTCCCTGTAGGAGTCTGCGTGCAGACGACTGCATGTTGCCCGCACCGGGCGCGGCAACATGCATTCGCGGACCTGCTTGCTCCAGCAGTGGTCCGATAACGATACACTCCGCTGATACATTCTCTGGTCGTCTGCGCAGGAGGCCATCATGAGCGAGATGCAACGCATCACCTTTGATCCGGAAATCTGTGGTGGCCGCCCTTGCATCCGCGGTACCCGGATGCGAGTGAGGGATGTCCTTGACCTGCTTGCTGCAGGGGCCTCGCGGGATGAGATTCTGGAGGACTACCCCTATCTGACGGGCGAAGACATTACCGAGGCTTTGCGGTTTGCCGCGCGCCAAACGGATCATCCTGTTCTTCACGTTGCCTGAATGCGCTTCCTGGTTGATCAGGGTGTTGCAGCCGAACATGTTGCGGATGTCGGACTGCTTGAGACTTCCGATAAAGAAATCTGGGCGGAAGCTCTCCGCACGCGGGCTGTCATCGTAACCAAGGATGAGGATTTCGCTGTGTGGCGCTCTGCGGATTCGGGGGACTATCCGGCCGTCGTCTGGCTTCGAATCGGCAATACCCGGAAAGCGGCCTTGCTTGAATGGTTCAAGCCGCTTCTACCTCGCGTGTTGCAGGCTCTGGAGCACGGCGAATCGTTGATTGAAGTCGACTGACCGAGATTTCCCTCGGTGAGCGGCGCCCGACATCCCGTCTCTGTAAGGAGCCTGCAAGCAGGCTCCTTGTGTCTTGCGGTTCACCGGTCGTTCAGCCAGGCGGCCCATTGGGAGTGGGTGGAGACGTCCACGCCGTCGGTCTTGGCGGCCTGCTGCAGGTGGGTCTGCAGGTCGGCCATCAGTTCGGAATCCATCAGCTCGGGCTCCAGGGTCAGCTGGGCATGCAGCGTGCTGTAAACGAGCTTCAGTTCATTCACCGGATAATGCGACCAGTCGAGGTGGGCCATGGTGTCCGTTCTCCGTTGTGTTCATGTGCGTTATAGCCTGACGCCATTGGATCGCGCCATACAAAAGGACCCGTGCGGGGGTGGAGATGTTTAAGCGTCGCGCGCGGTTGCTGGTGGCGGCCGAGCGTCCCGATGGACGTGCCGCGCGCGTGGCCGAGTTGGCGGGCGCGGCCGAGTTTGAGGACTGGATCGAGGTGTGCCCCGCCCGCGCCATGGCGGAGATCACGCAGGAGGACCTGGACTGGGCGGATTTACTGGTTGCCGTCGACGCGGCGGCCGCGCGGGGCATGCCGGCCGTGCGGCCCGCCACCTGTCGCCCGAAATACTGGCGACTGCCCGGCGAGACCGGCGCGGACTTCGATCTGCAGACGCTGGAGGCGCTTCGCTGCATGGTGGGCGGCATGCGCATGCTGGCGCGCATGGACGCCGAAGATGACGCCTGACGTCGCGGTTCTGTCCGTCCCGCCCAGTGTACTCGCAGCCGGCGGCGATCGCAGCGCCGCTTCCACCGCCGTAACGGAAACCGCCTCGCGGCGTTATCCCGGATCTCGCTCGCCGGGCAGGCCCTGAACGCTGAAGAACCCGGACTTCCGCGTTGCTTCGCCCGGGATGACCGGGGGATGGCGTCGAGGGACGCGGTTAGTGAAAACGGCCGGGTACGGAAGCGTTATTCCGGTTGGTAGGGCGCCGGCGCACGGGCGTGGAGCTGGGCCAGGTGGTCCTCGTAGAGCGCCCAGACGCGCGGGGCGATGGCGCCGCGCGAGCCGGGGTAGGTCAGGCGGTCGGGGTTGAAGCTGACCAGGCGCTCGATCTCGGTGCAGCGCAGTTCCTCGTTGATCACGTTGAAGATCAGGATCTGTGTGCCCTGGTCGGCGATGGGCAGCAGCGCGCCGATGATGCCGGTGTCGTTCAGCCCGGGTTCGCCGCGGGCATCGCCAAGCTCCGCGGGCGGACGGACCAGCGTGCCCAGCAACTCCTGGTAAGCTTGATCGCAGGCGTAGCAGATCTCGGGTGCGCGCAGTCCCTGTACCCGTGCACAGGCCTGCTGCACCGTGGTGTCGGGCAGGGCCATGCGTTCCGGAGGGAGTGCAATGCGGTTGCGCTCGCCGTTCGGCAGCAGGCGTGGCACGGACTCCTGGCAGGAGGGACAGCGCCAGGTGGCGACCCGCGGCCCGTCGATTACGTTGCTGGGGGGCATGCGACGACCATCGTTCGGGGTGTCGGGTCAGTATACGGCGGGCGATTGCGCTTGCCCTGGCGGTCCAATAGACGCGCGCAGGGCATTGGCGCGCAGGCCGGCGCCCACAAGGACGGTTCCGACGAGACCGGTCCCTGGGCGAGCCCACTTCTCAAGCGGCGTATCCGGATCAGGCGAAGTAGTCCGGTTCGTTGCCGGGGCGCCACTTGATGTTGCAGCCCAGGCTCGGATGCTGCGGCTCGGGCGCCGGCCGGCCGGCGAGCAGGGCGTCGCTGGCCGCGCGGAGGTCACGGCCGGTCACCGGGGTGTCGGAACCCGGACGCGTCTCGTCGAACTGGCCGCGGTAGAACAGCTTGCGGTCGCCATCGAACAGGTACAGGTCCGGGGTGCAGGCGGCGTGGTAGGCCCGGGCGACGGACTGGTCCTCGTCCAGGCAGTAGGGGAAGCTGTAGCCGAAGCGCCGGGCATCATCCTTCATCTTGTCCGGCGCGTCGTCCGGTACGGCCTGGATGTCGTTGGAGTTGATGGCGATCACCGCGATGCCCTTGTTCGAATATTCGCGGCCGTAGCGGGCGAATTCGTGACGGATCAGCTGCACGAACGGGCAGTGATTGCAGATGAAGGCAATCATGTAGCCTTTCGCGTCGGGGAAGCTGTCGAGGCTGATGGTCTCGCCGGAGACGACGTCCGGCAGGGAGAAGTTCGGTGCCTCGGTGCCGAGTTCGATCATCTGCGAAGGGGTGCGGGCCATGACTGCTCCAGTAGTCGGATTTGCGACAATTATACGGCGTTGGCCGGGGATGCTTGAAACCTTCCGGTCGCGCCACCACTCTTTCGAATAATACCTGAGCAATGGAGTAGGGAATATGGGCTGGGTGACCGGTGTCGTACAGGAGCGCAAGCAGTGGACGGACCGCCTGTTCTCGCTGCGCGTGGATGCCGAGGTCGAACCGTTCAAGGCGGGCCAGTTCAACCGCCTGCGCCTGGAGATTGACGGGGAGATGGTCGGCCGGCCTTATTCCTACGTGAACGCCCCGGACGAACACCCGCTGGATTTCTACCTGATCACCGTGCCGGATGGTCCGCTATCCAATCGACTGGTGCAGCTGGAGCCGGGCGATACGGTGGAGTTGATGCCGCGTGCGACGGGCTTTTTTACCCTCGACGAGCTGCCGGACAGCCGTGACCTCTGGCTGCTCTCCACCGGCACCGCACTGGGGCCGTTCCTGTCCATCCTGAAGACCGACACCCCCTGGGAGCGCTTCGAGAACATCCGGCTGCTCCACGCGGTCCGTCAGGCGGAGGAGTTGACCTATCAGGAAACGATCCGGCAGTTCCAGGAACGTGACCCGAAGCAGTTCCAGTACATTCCGTTCGTCAGCCGCGAGCCGTTCCCGGGCGGGCTCGAAGGCCGCGTACCGGCCGCGATCGCCGAGGGCCGCCTGGAGCATCACGCGGACCTGAAGATCACGCCGGAGCACTCCCAGGTAATGCTGTGCGGCAACCCGGCCATGGTGCAGGACACCACCGCCATCCTGAAGGAGCGCGGGCTGGCGAAGAACCGCCGGCGCAAGCCGGGGCAGATCACGACGGAGAACTACTGGTAGGGCGCCTTCAACCGAGGAGGCATCCGCGGTTCTGGAGTTGTAGGAGCCGAGCCCTCTCGGCGATGGGGATGCGGGATAGGCCCGATCGGCCAGAGGCTGGCCTCCTACAGTATTGTGGCGGTGTTGGCGGTCAATCCAGCAGGTTTGCCGACCAGGCGCGAACCAGGCCGGCGACATAGCGGGTGTGTTCGGGGCGCGAGAGCAGATGGTCGGTCTGGTGCAGGGCGACGAAGCTCTTGGGGTGATGGGCCTGCTGGAAGATCTTGCGGGCGTGATCGACGCTGACCACGGTGTCGCCCGGTGCGTGCAGCAGGAGGAGCGGCTGCTTCAGGGTCTCCAGGGCTTGGTCCAGTGTCGGTTCCTCGATCGACTCGATGAAGGCGCGACCGATCTCCACCGGTCGCCCCCCGATACCGATGCGTGCGCAACCCTCGCGCCGGATCTTGTCGGCCGTGTCGCCGAACAGGTGCGCGACATGCCCGGGCCGGCTGGGGGCCGCGATGGTCACGATACCGTCGAGCGACTCGCGTTGCGCGCCGACATAAATCGCCATGGCACCGCCGAAGCTATGGCCGATCAGCAGATTGGTATGCCGCCCGGTATGCGTCTCGAGGGCCTCGATGGCGGAGTGGAGGTCTTCGCAATAGGTCTCCAGCGTGCTGTCGCGGAATTCGCCCTCGGAGTCCCCCAGCCCCATGAAGTCGAACCGCAGCGTGGCAATGCCCTCCGCGGCGAGTGCGCGCGCCAGCCGCACCGTGGCCGGGAAGTCCTTGGAGCAGGCGAAGCAGTGCGCTATGCAGGCCTGGCCGCGGACGGCCTCCGCCTCGGGCGCGACCATCACGCCGCCGAGCCGGGTGCCGCGCGGGGTCTGGATAGTAAGCGACGTGTTGTGAACGGCCATCGGGTAGGCTCCGGTTTTCAGGGAAACCCTGATTAATGAACGCGCTCGCGCTCGAGTCGCTTTTGCGGGCGAACATGGCGGGGCGAGGGCCGGGCCGTGCAGTCACTCTGCACCCGGTAGCCGCAACGCCGTGCGCGCGTGCGCTTTCGTCACCATCAGGCGGCCGCCCCCCCCGCCTTCGACCGTTTGTGGGGGGAGGGGGGCCCAGGTTCCCCGATCCTGTGTTACGCCGCTTGCGGATAGAACCCCTACCCGCTGCACGACGCGTCTAGTCTCGAAAATCTGCGGTGCCAACGCGAGTGCGTACGTGAATCAGTGTTTCCCTCGAGGGCTGGCTATGGTCCCGCCGGGGACGGTCTGCGATCATACGGGTTTGATGATCCGAATGGCCACGCGGGGCGTTTCCCGGTTCAAGGCCACCACTACATGGGACCACTGGGGGCCGGCTTGGACACCGAGAGTCAGATTCGCGCACGCCTGGCCGAGCTGGAGGCTGAGCATCGGGCACTGGATTCGGCCATTGGCGTGATGCACGAGCAGGCCGCGCCGGACATCTTCGCCATCCAGCGCCTGAAGAAGCGCAAGCTTCAGCTCAAGGACGCCATCCAGCGCTTGCGCAGCCGCCTGATCCCCGACCTCAACGCCTGAACCGTCTTGATTCACCACGAAGTTGGCGCCCCGTCCGGGGACGACGCGCTGTCGCGCAGGAAACAGGGGGCGTGGATAATGATCGCACGCGCGGGGCAGGAGGCCGTT
>NZ_JAWLFK010000064.1:0-8529 GCF_041685615.1 Thioalkalivibrio sp. | reverse complement strand
CGGTCTCGGCTAACCTGTCGCACTTTTCGCCAGAACCTGCGTGAGCCGACCATGAAAGCCGACATCCATCCGAACTATCACGAAGTCAAGGTTATCTGCAGCTGCGGTACGCAGTTCGAGACCCGTTCCACCCTCTCCGGCGAGGAGATGCATGTGGACGTGTGCTCGCAGTGCCACCCCTTCTACACCGGCAAGCAGAAGATCGTTGATACCGCCGGCCAGGTCGACAAGTTCAACCGCCGCTTCGCATTCTGAAGCCGCGGCGCGCCGCCTGGCGCGCAACGTGAGCGGACGCGTGACCGCCATGGCGAGCCGTGTCCGACCCGACGAGGGCGTCCTGCAGGGCGCCCTCGTCTGCGTTATGGGCCTGCTGTTCCTGCTACTGGCCGGGGCGACCGCGGCGGAGTGCCGGCTGGGGGATCAGGAGCCGCGCGGGCTGCAGGAGGTAGGGGTCGAGCGTGTCCTTGGGTTCGACCGGCTGCGCTTGACCGATGGGCGGACGATCCGCCTGATCGGCCTGACCCCGGCCGTCCCGTTGCCGGAGGCGATGGCCCCGGTGCGGGACCTTTCCCTGCATGAGGGGGTGCGCGACGCCCTCGAGGCACGCCTGGAGGAGGCCGGACAGCACCTGACCCTGCGCGCAGGACATCCCGCCCGGGACTCGAGGGATCGCCCGCGCATGCATGCGTGGCTCCCCGACGGTGCGCTGCTGGCGGCCCGGCTGATCGCCGCCGGGGCGGCAATGCCACGGCCGGGTCCGCGGCCGGATCCCCTGGATGCCTGTCTCTATGCGGCCGAGGCCGAGGCGCGGGCCGGGGAGCGTGGTCTGTGGCTGGAACGGCCGGAGGCCCTGCCCGTACGGGTCCTGGACCCGCTGGATGGCGCGCTGCGCCAGGGGCGGCTGCGGGTGCAGGGCGATGTGGTCGCGGTGCGGGAGCCGGGACGTCACTGGGTGATGGAACTGTACGGCCCACTGGATTTGCTGATCCGCGGGGATGACCGCGATCACTGGCCCGATCTCGAGCCCGAATCCTTGACCGGCGAGGCGGTGATTGTGCGCGGTCGGGTGTATCCTTGGAGGGATCGACTCCGGATGCGCATACGGCATCCGCTCGATCTCGAGGTAGAGGACTAACGAGGTACTCGAATAATGCGTGCGTTTTCCAAGTCGTGGCGGATGGCTCGCGGTCGCCTGACCTCCCTTCTCCTGACGGTGCTGATCGCCGGCGGCCTCGCCACGGCCATCCCCGGGTGCACCACCAACCCGGTAACCGGACGTTCGCAGCTGATGCTCGTATCCGAGAATCAGGCGATCGACGCCTCGCGCAGCGCCTACGTCGAGATGCTGGCACCAGCGCGCGAGGAGGGCCGCATCAATGTCGACCCCGAGATGACCGCCCGGGTGCACGGCATTACCGAAAAGGTCGTCGCCCAGGCCGTGAAATATCGCCCCGAAACCGCCGACTGGGATTGGGAAATCGTGGTGATCGAGGCCCCGGATACCGTCAACGCCTTCGCGATGGCGGGCGGCAAGATGGCCGTCTACTCGGGCATCATCGAACAGCTGGATCTGACCGACGACGAGCTGGCGCAGATCATCGGGCATGAGATCGCCCATGCGTTGTCCGCGCACACCGCCGAGAAGATGTCAGTGGCCCTGGCCAGCAACCTTGCCCTGACCGGATACGCCCTCACGGGTGATCGCTCGGATGTGGCCCTGACCGGGGCGGCCCTCGGGGCCGCGCTCGCCATTCAACTCCCGCACAGCCGCAGCATGGAGTCCGAATCCGACCGCATCGGCATCGAGCTGGCCGCGCGCGCGGGCTACAACCCGGATGCCGCCGCCAGCCTGTGGCGCAAGATGGCGGCCCAGTCCGGCGGCGGTCAGCCGGAGTTTCTCAGTACGCACCCGGCACCGGACTCGCGTCAGCGCGAACTGACCCGACTGGCCGACGAGTACCGCCCGCTCTACGACGAGGCCCGTCGCGGCTCCGTCCCCACACACCCGGTCAACTGACCGCTGCACCCCCGTTGCGGTCCCGGCATGCCGGGACCGCAACGGTTCTTCATGAGATCGTCCGACAAAAGGCCTCGCTTACACCATGTCCAAGGATTTCAATCAGCGCGCGCTGGAATACCACGAGCAGCAGCCGGCCGGGAAGCTGGCGATCCACATCACCAAGCCGACCGCCACCCAGGATGACCTGTCGCTGGCCTATTCGCCGGGCGTCGCCGCACCGGTGCGGGCGATTGCCGGGAACCGGGAGCTGGCCTATCGCTACACCGGCAAGGGCAACCTGGTCGCGGTGATCACCGATGGCACTGCGGTGCTGGGGCTGGGCAACGTGGGCGCGTTGGCATCCAAGCCGGTGATGGAGGGCAAGGGTGTGCTGTTCAAGGCCTTCGCCGATATTGACGTGTTCGATATCGAGGTGGACGCCGCGCAGCCGGAGGACTTCATCAACACCGTTGCGAGCATCGCCGGCGGCTTCGGTGGTATCAATCTGGAAGACATTGCCGCGCCGCACTGCTTCGAGATCGAGCGCCGCCTGTCCGAGCGCCTGGATATCCCCGTGTTCCACGACGACCAGCACGGCACCGCGGTGATCACCGCGGCTGGCCTGGTCAACGCCCTGGAGATCCAGGGCAAGAAGCTGAGCGAGGCGAAGATCGTCTGCGTCGGGGCCGGTGCCGCCGGGATTGCCTCCATGCAGCTGCTGGTCCGCCTGGGCGCGGCGAAGAAGAACCTGTTCATGGTGGACCGCAAGGGTGTGATCCACAGCCAGCGCGATGACCTCAACGAGTACAAGCAGATCTTCGCGGTGGATACCGAAGCGCGCAGCCTGGCCGATGCCTGCCGCGACGCCGATGTCTTCATCGGGCTGTCCGGCCCCGACCTGCTGACGCCGGAGATGCTGCAGTCCATGGCACCGAAGCCGATTGTCTTCGCCCTGTCCAACCCGGACCCGGAGATCCGCCCGGAGTTGGCGCATCAGACCCGCGACGACCTGATCATGGCCACCGGGCGTTCGGACTATCCCAACCAGGTCAACAATGTACTGGGCTTCCCGTTCATCTTCCGTGGCGCGCTGGATGTGCGCGCGCGGACCATCAACGACGAGATGCTGGCTGCCGCGGTGCACGCGCTGGCCGGCCTGGCCCGCGAGCCCGTGCCGCAGGCCGTGCTGGATGCCTATGGCCTGGAGGCGCTCGAGTTCGGCCCGAACTATATCCTGCCGACCCCGTTTGATCCGCGCCTGATCGATACCGTGCCGCAAGCGATCAGCCAGGCCGCCCGCGACAGCGGGGTCGCCCGCCTGTAGCTCACCCCCAACCACAGGAGGAGCAGCGCATGCAGAAGATCGCCATTGTCGGCGCCGGACGTGTCGGCGAATCCACGGCCCAGTTCCTGGCGCGGCGCGATGTCGCCCGCGAGATCGCGTTGCTGGACGTGCGCGAGGGCGCGGCGGCCGGCGCCGCCCTCGACATCCAGGAGACCGCGCCTTTGTTGCGTTTCGACACCCGGCTGACCGGTAGTCACGAGCCGTCGGTCATCGCCGGGGCGGACCTGGTGATCATCACCGCCGGATTGCCGCGCAAACCGGGCATGTCACGCTCCGATGTATTGGACAAGAACGTCGGGATCCTCGACCAGATCCTGCAGGATATCCTGGTCCACGCCCCGCAGAGCCGCATCCTGGTGGTCTCCAACCCGGTGGATGTGCTGACCTATCGCGCCTGGCAGAAGACCGGCTGGAGCCGCGACCGGATCTTCGGACAGGCCGGGGTGCTGGACACCTCGCGCATGGCCGCCTTCATTGCACTGGCAACCGGCCTGTCCACCCACGACATACAGGCGCTGGTACTGGGCGGTCACGGCGATGCGATGGTCCCGATGCTTCGTTATTCCTCGGTCAACGGCGTGCCGCTCCACCACTTCATGGACCAGGCCACACTGGACGACATCGTCGAGCGCACCCGCCACGGCGGCGCGGAGATCCTGGCCCTGAAGCAGACCTCCAGCGCCTACGGCGCCCCGGCCGCGGCCATCGCGGAGATGGTGGAGGCGGTCGCGCTGGATCGTCGGCGCGTCTTGCCCACGGTGGCCCTGCTGGACGGCGAATACGGCGAGCGCGCCGTGGCCATGGGCGTGCCCTGCATCCTGGGGCAGGGGGGCATGGAACGCGTCATCGAGCTGGAACTGAACGCGGAAGAACGCGCCGCGTTCGATCAGTCCATCGCCGGGGTGCGGAAGGACCTTGAACGCCTCGCCTGAATCCGGCCCGATCCCGGGCGCGCGAATGCCGACCCTGACCCTGGTGGACAGCAGCATCTTTGTCTTTCGCGCCTGGTTCGCGCGCGGCCTGGACCCGGACCCGCACGGCCGACCGGGCGGTGCGCTGCACGGGCTGGTGCATTCGCTTTGCCAGTGGCTGCCGGCCTGCGCGCCGGGCCCGGTGGCATTCTGTTTCGATACCGGACTGCGGCGTGGCTTTCGCCACCGCATCGATCCCGCCTACAAGGCCCACCGCCCGCCCTCCCCGCCAGAACTGCGCGAGCAGTTCGCACGCATCCGCGAGCTGCTCGGCCGGCTCGGCTTCGCGACCCTGGCCGATCCGGAATACGAGGCCGATGATCTGATCGCCAGCCTGGCCCGTACCGGTCGCGCGGCCGGCTACCGTATCGACGTGAAGAGTGCGGACAAGGACCTGGCCCAGGTCATCCTCGGCGAGCAGGACCGTCTGCATGATCCGGAGCGCGGAACCGACCTCGATCGACGCGCGATCGAGAAGCGTTTCCGCATCCGGCCCGAGCAGGTCGCGGACATGCTGGCCCTGGCCGGGGATGCCAGCGACAACATTCCCGGTATCGACGGGGTGGGGCCGAAGACGGCCGCGCGCATTCTGCGCCGGCTGCGCGACCTCGACGCCGTGCTGGCGGACCCGGTGGCTGTCGCTCGCTGCAATATCCGCCGCGCGCCCGCGGTGGCCACGGCCATCGCCGGGCAGGCCGACAGGCTGCGCCGCTCGCGCCGGCTGACGGGTCTTGCCGACCGCATCCCGGATCTGCCGCCGGTCGGGCAACTGCACCCAGTCGGCCCGGACCCGGAGGCGCCGGTCTGGTTGCAGGATCTGGGTGTCGCCCCGGCCTATCACGCGCCGCTCCTGACCGCTGCCACCGCCTGGACCCGTGCCGCTACGAGGCAGACCGCATGAACCCGCGACGGCTTCTCCCGGTAATCCTGATCTTCATGGCACTGGGGCTGCTACCGGTCGCGGTGCTGGCCCATCCGCATGCCTGGATCGACCTGCGCATCAGCTTCGAGCGCGATGCCAACGGGCAGATCACCCACATGCTCCACCACTGGCGTTTCGACCCGACCTACGGGCAGTACCTATTCGATGACGCCCAGGAGCATCAGCCGGGCGATACCCCGGCGGTGCGCCTGCAGGGGCTGGCGGGCGAGATCCTCGACAACCTGGACGAGTACCGCTGGTACAGCCATTTGCAGATGGCGGACGAGGCGATCGAGATCGCGGCCGCCGGGAATCCGCGCATGGCGATGGAGGCCGGGTTGCTGCACTTCCGCTTTCGGCTGGAACTGGCGGAGCCGGTGGATCCTGCCGGGGCGGCGCTGGAGTACAAGGTCTATGACCCGACCTACTTCATCGAGATCCTGCATCAGGAGCCGCATGGCACGCGCATCGTCGATGCCTCCGGATTGGTGGATGCGACCTGCGAGGCCCGGCTCGAACGGCCGCGACCGGATCCAGCCGTGGTGGCGCGGGCGATGGCGCTGGATTCTGGCGCCAGTGTCGATTACGACCTCGGGCGCTACTTCGCCGAACGCGTCACCGTGCGCTGCGACTGACCCGGCGGTCATGGCCCGGATCGTCCTGTTCCACAAGCCCTGGGGCGTGCTGCCGCAGTTCACCGATTCCGAGGGGCGGCCGACGCTGGCCGACTACATCGACATGCCCGGTGTGTATCCGGCCGGGCGTCTGGACCGCGACAGCGAGGGCCTGCTGGTTCTGACCGATGACGGCCGCCTGAACGCGCGCCTGACCCAGCCGCAGCACAAGACCAGCAAGACTTACTGGGTTCAGGTCGAAGGCGAGCCCGATGACGTCGCGCTCGACGCCCTGCGCAAGGGGGTCGAACTGAAGGACGGGCGCACGCGCCCGGCGAAGGTGGCACGCATGGATCCGCCGGATCTCCCGGAGCGAGACCCGCCGGTGCGCTTTCGCCGGCACATCCCGACGCGCTGGCTGGCGATCACCCTGCGCGAGGGCCGCAATCGCCAGGTCCGCCGCATGACCGCGGCGGTGGGGTATCCGACACTGCGCCTGGTGCGCTACCGGGTTGGCTCCTGGACCCTCGATGGCCTCGCGCGCGGCGAGGTTCGCGTGCTGGACAGCTGATCCGGGATCCCCTTCCTGCCGGAACTGCCGACACACCCCCGCGAAAGCGGCCGGAAGTCGTTGCAAGCGCCCCGTCGCTGGCTGATGATGGAGAACCATTGATGCGAGGGCAGGGCATGCGCCTTTCCAGGAACGTATTTGCCGGGCTGGCCGGCCTGTTGCTGTCCCTGGCCGCGGTGCTGCCGGTGGCGGCTGCCGAGGAGGACCGCTACGTCTTCGAGCGCAGCCTGTTCCTGCTCGCGGAACGGGCGCTGAACCGGGGCGACATGACGGCCTATCGCGCCGCGCGCAGCACCCTGACCGGCTACCCGTTAACCCCTTACCTGGACTACCGCGAACTCGCGCGGAATCTGGGTCGCGCCGACCCGGACGCCGTGCGCGACTTCGTGCGCGAACATGACGACACCCCGCTGGCCGCCCGCCTGCGTGGCAGCTATCTGACGCACCTCGCGCGCGAGGAACAGTGGGGGGACTACCTTGGCTTCCTGGAGGCGACCGGGGAGGAGTGGTCCCTGCCCGTCGAGCAGGACTGCAATCGCCGCCAGGCGCTGCTGAAAACCGGGGAACGCGAGGCCGCCCTGGAGGACATGGAGTCCATCTGGCTGCACGGGCATTCCCGTCCATCGGCCTGTGATCCCCCACTGGATGCCTGGCGCGACGCTGGCGGCCTGACCGCCGAGCTCGCCTGGGATCGCTTCGAACTGGCCGTGAAGGCGGGCCAGACCGGCCTGGCGCGTTATCTGCGCCGGTATCTGGACGCGGATGACCGCCCCTGGGCGGAGCACTGGCTGGACCTGGCCGCCCGTCCCGCACGGGTGGTGGACGTTGATTTCCAGGCCGGCGATCATCGCTCGGCCGAGGCGTTGGTGGAGCGGGCGTTTACCCGCTGGGTCCGCCAGGACCTGGACGCGGCCCTGGAAGGGTGGGAGGAGGCCGGAGGCGGGCTCGGGCTGTCGGCCGAAGCCGCCGGGCGGATCCAGCACGCCCTGGCCCTGCGCCTGGCGCTGCGCTACCGGCCCGAGGCCCTGGGCTTCATGGCCCGTCTGGAGCCCGAGGTATTCGATACCCAGCTGCGCCAGTGGCAGGTGCGTGCAGCGCTCTACGAGCGCGACTGGGAGACGGTCTTGGACGCGATTCGGGCCATGGATCGCGACGTGCGCGACGAGGCGGCCTGGCAGTACTGGTACGCCCGCGCCCTGGAACAGACCGACTCACTGGAGGCCGCGCGCCGGTTCTACGAGCGCGCGGCCCGCGAGCGCAACTTCCATGGCTTTCTGGCCGCCGATCGGCTCGGCCAGCCCTATCGGATCGGACACCAGCCACTGGTGCTGGAGGACGGCCGCCGGGACGCCATGCGCGAGCATGCCGGCGTGCAGCGCATGCGCGAGCTGGTTCGTCTGGACCGCAACGCGGAGGCACGTCGCGAGTGGACGCATGCGGTCGCCGAGATGGACACCGCGGAGCTGGAGGCGGCCGCGCGCACGTTCGCCGACTGGGGCTGGCACGACCGCGCGATCTTCACCGCCGCGCGGGCGCGCAACTGGGACGACATCGAGCTGCGTTTCCCGCTGGCCTTCGACAACCTGATCGTGGCCGGCGCCCGCGAGCAGGCCATCGACCCGGCCTGGGCCATGGCGATCGCCCGGCAGGAGAGTGCCTTCCTCCACGACGTGCGCTCCGGGGCCGGCGCGCTGGGGATCATGCAGGTCATGCCCGCGACCGGCCGCTCCATCGCATCGGCCGCCGGGGTGCAGGTGACCTCCGACTGGGACATCCTCGACCCGGCCACCAATGCCCGGCTCGGAACCTACTACCTGCGGCGCAACCTGGACCGCTTCGGTGGCCACAGCATGCTGTCGACCGCGGCCTACAACGCCGGGGCTCACCGTGTGCGCTCCTGGCTGCCGGAGGACCGCGCAATGGATCCGGATATCTGGGCCGAACTGATCCCGTTCTCCGAGACCCGTGACTACGTCCGCCGCGTGTTTGCCTACCGCATCCTCTATGCGGTGCGCCTGGGGCAGGAGCCGCCGTCTCTGTCCACCCTAATGTACCCGGTGACGCCGCAGGACCGCCTGGCCGCGAGCCGCGAACGTCACCTCACCGA
>NZ_JAWLFK010000004.1:27535-85707 GCF_041685615.1 Thioalkalivibrio sp. | reverse complement strand
AAGTGGTGGCGCGCGAGACCCTGCACTTTCTGGAGGCGGGCGAGTTCCTGCCCTGAGGCCTGCCGAGCGCCGTCAGGCCCAGCGTGCACTGTCATCGCGAGGCGCGGAGCGCCGTGGCGACCTCCTTGGGCGGGCCCGGGTTCGACCCGCACGCACGCCCGGGCTGCCTCCGGGGGGTGCTCGCTGTACTCGCCCCTCGCGCCGGACAGCGGTGTGTTCAGCGCGCTTCGCTCTCTCTATGTGCCGCGGTGTCCCTGCGGGGCTTCGCAATGACGCAGGGAGAGGTGACTGTGGGGTGCCGCGCATGCATCCGTGATTAGCGCGGCCCCAGCGATTAGACTGTGCGCATTCTGATGCCCGGCGCCATGCCGGGCCGGCACAACCGAACCCAACTCAAGGAGTCGTGACCGAATGGCAGGCCACAGCAAGTGGGCGAATATCCAGCACCGGAAGAACGCCCAGGACGCCAAGCGCGGCAAACTCTTCACCAAGCTGATCCGCGAGATTACCGTCGCCGCGCGCCAGGGTGGCTCGGATCCGGAGACGAACCCGCGCCTGCGCCTGGCGATCGACAAGGCGCTGGGTGCCAACATGACCCGCGACACCATCGAGCGTGCGGCCAAGCGCGGCGCGGGCGAGAGCGATGGCGACAACGTCGAGGAGATCCGCTACGAGGGGTATGGCCCGGGCGGTGCGGCCATCCTGGTCGACTGCATGACCGATAACCGCAACCGCACGGTCGCCGAGGTCCGCCATGCCTTCTCCAAGATGGGTGGCAACCTGGGTACCGACGGCTCGGTGGCCTACCTGTTCCAGAACAAGGGCGTGATCCGTTTCGCTCCCGGGCTGGACGACGAGGTGGTGATGGAGGCCGCACTGGAGGGCGGGGCCGAGGACGTGCAGGTCGAGGACGACGGCGCCATCGAGGTGATCACCGAGCCGGATACCTACCAGGATGTGCGAACGGCACTGGCGGAACGCGGTCTGGACCCGGAAAACGCCGAGGTGACCTGGCGCCCGGAGACGCTGGCCCCGCTCGACGCGGAGACCGCCGAGTCGGTCCTCAAGCTGCTCGAGATGCTCGACGACCTGGACGACGTGCAGAATGTCTACACCAACGCCGACTTCCCGGACGAGGTCAGCGGTGACTGATCCGACCGCGGCGTGAGCGGCGTGCGCATCCTCGGGATCGACCCCGGTTCCCGGGTCACTGGCTTCGCGGTGATCGAGTATGACCAAAGCCGCGGCCGTTCTTGCGGCCACGGGGTGATCCGGCCGAAGGCGAAGGCCTTTCCCGAGCGCCTGGGCGAGATCTTCGCCGGGGTCGTGGAGGTCATCGACGAGCTCAAGCCCGACGTGCTGGCCATCGAATCGGTGTTCGTTGCGCACAATGCCCAGTCCGCCATCAAGCTGGGGCATGCCCGGGGCGCGGCCATCTGCGCCGCCACCCAGGCCGGCCTTGCGGTACACGAATACGCGCCGCGCGCGATCAAGCTGGCGGTAGTCGGCATCGGCGGCGCGGACAAGGAACAGGTCCAGCACATGATGCAGCAACTGCTACGCCTGGCCGAACCGGCTAGCAGCGACGCCGCCGACGCCCTGGCCGTTGCCCTTTGCCATGCACACACCCAGCAGAACGAGGCCCGTCTGCTGGGTTCGGCCTCCGCGATGATCGGGGGGCGTCCATGATTGCCCGGCTGGAAGGCCGACTCATCAGCCGCGAGGTCAATGGCGTGGTGATCGACGCGTGTGGGGTCGGCTACGAGGTCGATGTCCCGCTGTCCACGCTGGCGGCCTTGCCGGAACCGGGCGAGACGGTCGTGCTGGCGACCCACCTGCTCGTGCGCGAGGACGCCCACCAGCTGTTCGGCTTCCTGAACAAGCGCGATCGCGACCTGTTCCGGCGCCTGATCCGCGTGAACGGGATCGGCGCCAAGCTCGCGCTCGCCATGCTCTCCACCTACGCCGGCGACGAACTGGCGGGCCTGATCAGCGGTGGCGATGTGACCGGCCTGGCCAAGGTGCCGGGCATTGGCAAGCGCACTGCCGAGCGCATCGTGCTGGAGCTGGGTGAACGTCTCGCCGAGATGGGCTTTGCCGGCGCACCCGCCGGGGGCGTGGCAGGCGGTGAGCCGACGCCCGCCGCCGCGATGGAGGGCGAGGCCCTGGCCGCGCTGGAGTCGCTGGGCTATCCGCGGGCCAGCGCCGAGAAGATGGTCGCGGCGGTCCGCGACCAGGCGGATTCGGTGGAGACGCTGGTGCGGCTGGCCCTGCGCGCCACCGTCAAGCGCTAGCGCGTGCCGGGCCTCGCAGCGCACTGGCGAGTCAGCGCCGGGCAGTATGCGGACCGAGGAAACCGTAAACCCCCAGCGACGAACCGGGACCAGCCATAAAGCCGGATATTGAACTCGGGCCAGCTGCGAAGGGAGCGGGCGGCGACGCCGAAAGCGGGGATCTCGTTGGACGCCGCGCGCGGCGCTCGCGTACACTTGGAAGCGTATCCGCACCCGTCCCGTGAGCGCCGAACCGTTGTCCAGAACAGGGCCCCGTCCCTGTTGAGAACGGTGTGGGCGAGGTCGGGTCCAAGACCCGAATCGATCGCAGTATCGCCGCCGGTCACTGGCCTGGCGGCCCCGACCCAGACCATCCGGAGGTCCCCCGTGTCCGCGCCTGCTCTGCTCGTCCTGGAAGATGGCACTGTATTTCATGGTCAGGCGATTGGCGCCCTGGGCCAGACGGTTGGCGAGGTGGTGTTCAACACCGCGATGACCGGGTACCAGGAGATCCTGACCGACCCGTCGTATCACCGTCAGATGGTCACGCTGACCTATCCGCATATCGGCAATACCGGGACGAACCCGGAGGACGACGAATCCGCGCGTGCCCATGCCGCGGGGCTGATCATCCGCGACCTGCCGCCGCTGGTGTCCAATTGGCGCTCGCGCGAGTCGCTGCCGGACTACCTGCTGCGTCACGGCATCGTGGCGATCAGCGGTATCGATACCCGCAAGCTGACCCGCATCCTGCGCGAGAAGGGCGCGCTGAACGGCTGCATCCAGGCCGGCGAGGTGGATGAGGCCGCGGCCCTGGCGGCGGCACGCGAATTCCCCGGGATCAAGGGCATGGATCTGGCGCGCGAGGTGACCACGCGCAGCCGCTACGAGTGGCTGGAAGGGACCTGGCAGTTGGGCGAGGAGCCATCCCGGGTCGACCCGGACGCTGCCGACTATCACGTGGTGGCCTACGACTTCGGCATGAAGAAGAACATCCTGCGCATGCTGGCGGATCGTGGCTGCCGCGTGACCGTGGTCCCGGCCGAGACGCCGGTGGACGAGGTGATGGAGCTCGAGCCCGACGGGGTATTCCTGTCCAACGGTCCGGGCGACCCCGAGCCCTGCACCTATGCGATCGAGGCGATACGGGACTTCTGCGAGCGCAAGCTGCCACTGTTCGGGATCTGCCTGGGGCATCAGCTGCTCGGCATCGCCAGTGGCGGCAAGAGCATGAAGATGAAGTTCGGCCACCACGGGGCGAATCACCCGATCCGGCACGAAGAGAGTGGGCGGGTGATGATCTCGTCGCAGAACCACGGCTTCGCGATTGATGAGGACAACCTGCCGGAGACGCTGACGCCGACCTACCGCTCGCTGTTCGACGGCACGTTGCAGGGCATCGCCCGCACCGACTGCCCGGCGTTCAGCCTGCAGGGCCACCCGGAGGCCAGTCCGGGCCCGCATGACGTGTCCCCGGCGTTCGACGACTTCGTCGAGATGATGCGTGCCGCGCGCGGCTAGACCGTTTTTCCTGATTTCCGATTTCGACAGCCTGCGAGAGCTGCTCCATGCCCAAGCGTAACGATATCCAGAGCATCCTGATCCTCGGGGCCGGCCCGATCGTGATCGGCCAGGCCTGTGAGTTCGACTACTCCGGTGCCCAGGCCTGCAAGGCCCTGCGCGAGGAGGGTTTCCGGGTGATCCTGGTGAACTCCAACCCGGCGACGATCATGACTGACCCGGAGATGGCGGATGCCACCTACATCGAGCCGGTGGAGTGGGAGACGGTCGCCAAGATCATCGAGAAGGAGCGCCCGGATGCGGTGCTGCCGACCATGGGCGGGCAGACCGCGCTGAACTGTGCGCTGGATCTGTCGCGTGAGGGCGTGCTCGAGAAGTACGGCGTGGAGATGATCGGCGCGAACGAGGCGGCGATCGACATGGCCGAGGACCGCGATCACTTCAAGGCGGCGATGGCCGACATCGGCCTGGACACCCCGACCGCGATGCTCGCGCACTCCTGGGAGGAGGCGCAGGAGATCCAGCCGAAGATCGGCTTCCCGGTGATCATCCGGCCCTCGTTCACCCTCGGTGGTTCGGGCGGCGGTATTGCCTACAACCGCGAGGAGTTCGAGTACATCGTCAAGAACGGGCTCGACCTCTCGCCGGTCAACCAGGTGCTGCTGGAGGAGTCCGCGCTCGGCTGGAAGGAGTTCGAGATGGAGGTGGTCCGCGACAAGGCGGACAACTGCATCATCATCTGCTCGATCGAGAACCTCGATCCGATGGGTATCCACACCGGTGACTCGATCACTGTGGCCCCGGCGCAGACGCTGACCGACAAGGAATACCAGATCATGCGCGACGCCTCGCTGGCGGTGCTGCGCAAGATCGGCGTGGAAACCGGCGGCTCCAACGTGCAGTTCGCGATCAACCCGGAGAACGGGCGCATGATCGTGATCGAGATGAATCCGCGGGTGTCGCGCTCCTCCGCGCTGGCCTCCAAGGCCACCGGCTTCCCGATCGCCAAGGTCGCGGCCAAGCTGGCGGTGGGCTACACCCTCGACGAACTGAAGAACGAGATCACCGGCGGGCTGACCCCGGCCTCCTTCGAGCCGTCCATCGACTACGTGGTCACCAAGATCCCGCGCTTCACCTTCGAGAAGTTCCCGCAGGCCGAGGCGCGCCTGACCACGCAGATGAAGGCGGTGGGCGAGGCCATGGCCATCGGTCGCACCTTCCAGGAGTCGTTCCAGAAGGCGCTGCGCTCGATGGAGACTGGCATGGACGGCCTCGACGAGCGCATTGACCTGGAAGCCGACGACGTGGTGGACCAGCTGCGCACCAAGCTCGCCAACCCCAGCCCGGAACAGGTGCTGTACGTGGCAGACGCCTTCCGTGCCGGGTTCTCGATCCAGGATATCTTCGACCTGACGGCGATCGACCCCTGGTTCCTGGCGCAGATCCAGGAACTGGTGGACGTCGAGAAGGGCCTGCGCGATCGCATCCTGGGCGACATCAAGGCCGAGGAGATGTACCGGCTGAAGCAGCGCGGTTTCTCCGACCTGCGCCTGGCAACGATCCTCAACGAGACCGAAAAGGCTGTGCGCAAGCATCGCCACGGCCTCGGCGTGCGTCCGGTCTACAAGCGGGTGGATACCTGTGCGGCCGAGTTCGCGACCACCACCGCCTACATGTACTCCTCGTACGAGGAGGAGAACGAGGCGGAGCCGACCGACAAGCAGAAGATCATGGTCCTGGGCGGCGGGCCCAACCGCATCGGCCAGGGCATCGAGTTCGACTACTGCTGCGTGCACGCCGCGCTGGCGATGCGCGAGGACGGCTACGAGACCATTATGGTCAACTGCAACCCGGAGACCGTCTCCACCGACTACGACACCTCGGACCGCCTCTACTTCGAGCCCCTGACGCTGGAGGACGTGCTGGAGGTTGTGGCGACCGAGAAGCCGGCCGGCGTGATCGTGCAGTACGGCGGGCAGACGCCGCTGAAACTGGCGCGCGACCTGGAAGCCGCGGGCGTGCCGATCATCGGCACCAGCCCGGACTCCATCGACCTGGCGGAGGATCGCGAGCGTTTCCAGGCCCTGCTGAACAAGCTGGGGCTCAAGCAGCCGCCGAACCGCACCGCGCGCAGCGAGGAGGAGGCCGAGAAGCTGGCCGAGGAGATCGGTTACCCGCTGGTGGTGCGCCCCTCCTACGTGCTGGGTGGCCGCGCGATGGAGATCGTGCGCGATCGCGAGGACCTGCGCAGCTACATGCAGAACGCGGTGTCCGTCTCCAACGATGCCCCGGTGCTGCTGGACCGCTTCCTGGATGACGCCATCGAGGTCGACGTCGACGCGATCTCGGATGGCGAGAATGTGATCATCGGCGGGATCATGGAACACATCGAGCAGGCCGGTGTGCACTCGGGCGACTCGGCTTGTTCGCTGCCGCCGTTCTCGCTGTCTATGGAGCTGCAGGACGAGATGGTCGAGCAGGTGCGCAAGATGGCACTAGGGCTCAAGGTCGTCGGCCTGATGAACACCCAGTTCGCGATCAAGGGAAACGACATCTACGTGCTGGAGGTGAACCCGCGGGCCTCGCGCACCGTGCCGTACGTCTCCAAGAGCGTCGGCCGCCCGCTGGCCAAGATCGCCGCGCGCTGCATGGCTGGTCAGACCCTTCCCGACCAGGGCGTGGGGGACGCCGTTTATCCGGACTATTACTCGGTAAAGGAGTCGGTCTTCCCGTTCGCCAAGTTCCAGGGCGTGGACCCGATCTTGGGGCCGGAGATGAAATCCACCGGTGAGGTGATGGGGGTCGGCCGCAGCTTCGCCGAGGCCTTTGCCAAGAGCCAGCTGGGCGCGGGCGTGCTGCTGCCGTCCACCGGCAAGGCCTTCGTGTCGGTACGCGAGATCGACAAGCCGCTGGTGGGCGAGGTCGCCCGGCGTCTGGTCGAGCTGGGTTTCGAGGTGCTGGCCACCCGCGGTACGGCGAACGTGCTGGAAGAAGCGGGTATCGCGGTGACCCGGGTGAACAAGGTCACCGAAGGCCGACCGCACATCGTGGACATGATCAAGAACGACGAAATCAGCTTCATCATCAATACCGTGGAGGGCAAGCAGTCGACCTCCGACTCCTACACCATCCGCCGCGAGGCGCTCATGCACAAGGTGGGCTATACCACCACCATCGCCGGGGCCAGGGCCACCGTGCAGGCCCTGGACCATCTGGGGGCGAATGACGTCTTCCGGCTGCAGGACCTCCACCAGGAAAACCTCGGAGGGAAAAGCGCATGAACAAGACGCCCTTGACCGTGACCGGCGCGGAAAAGATGAAGGAGGAACTGAAGAAGCTGAAGGGCGAGGATCGCCCGCGCGTGGTCAACGCGATCTCCGAGGCGCGCGAACATGGCGACCTCAAGGAGAATGCCGAATACCACGCCGCACGCGAGCAGCAGAGCTTCATCGAGGGCCGTATTCGCGAGCTGGAGGCGAAGCTCTCCAACGCCCAGATCATCGATGTGACCACCTTGCCGCAGACCGGCAAGGTGGTGTTCGGCACGACCGTGGTGCTGGAGGCGACCGAGGACGGGCGCCAGGTGACCTACAAGATCGTGGGCGAGGACGAGGCCGATATCAAGAACAACATGATCTCGGTCTCCTCTCCCATCGCGCGGGCGCTGATCGGCAAGGAAGAGGGCGATGTGGTTACCGTGCAGGCCCCGGGCGGGGAGATGGAGTACGAGATCCTGGAGGTCCGCTACGTCAAGTGACGGGACCTTGGGTCGGGTCGCGCCCGTTTGCGGGGCGGGGCGGCGCCGTCAGGCCGGGTCCAGCGAGACCTTGGGGTCGTCCGGGTTGCGCCGGAACAGGGTGGCCACATACCCAATGCGCTGCACTCGCTCGGCGCCGGTGCGTTCGCACAGTTCTTCCACGGCCCCGTTGCGGGCCTCGCGGTCGCCGATGTTCACCCGGATTTTGACCAGTTCGTGGTGGGTGAGTGCCTGCTCCAGCTCCACGAGTACTGCGTCGGTCAGCCCATTGCGGCCAATGGTCACGATGGGTTTGCGAGGGTGGGCGAGGCTGCGCAGATGGCGCCGTTGCGCGTCGGTGAGGTTCACGGGAGGCCATTTTCGGTGTTGAAACCGCGAAATTGTAGCACGCCGCGCCCTGGCGCGAGGACCGGGCATGCCGAAGCGTAGCCGCTCGAGCCAGCGCTGGCTGAAGGAGCATTTCGACGACCCCTACGTCCAGCGGGCCCAGCAGGAGGGCTACCGCGGGCGCGCGGTCTACAAGCTCCAGGAGATCGACGAGCGCGACCGGCTGCTGAAGCCCGGGATGCGCGTGGTGGATCTGGGCGCGGCTCCCGGCGGGTGGACCCAGTACGCTGCCCGGAAGATTGGTCGCAAGGGCGCGCTCGTCGCCACGGACATCCTGCCGATGGACCCGGTCCCCGGCGCGGAGATCGTGACCGGCGACTTCCGCGAGGATGCCGTTCTGGAGGCGATCCTTGCGGCCCTCGGGGGCGAACCCGCCGACCTTGTCCTTTCCGACATGGCCCCCAACCTGACCGGTACGGATGCCGTGGATCAGCCGCGCTCGATCCACATTTGTGAACTGGCACTGGAGTTGGCCACCCAGATTCTGAACCCCCGGGGGGCGTTTCTGGTCAAGCTCTTTCAGGGGGAGGGTTCGGACGCCTACCTGACCGAGGTCCGCCGCCGGTTTGGATCGGTCAAGGTGCGCAAGCCGAAGGCCTCGCGGCCACGGTCACGGGAAGTGTATGTATTGGCGCGCGAGCCCCGGGATGTGTAAAGCTCCCCGCAACTGACGATTGATGTTTTTCGAGGTGTCGTTTTGAACGGTCTGGCCAAGAACCTGATTATCTGGGCGGTGATTGCCGTCGTCCTGATGTCTGTCTTCAACAACTTCGGCCCGCAGCAACAGACGCAGGACGTGCGGAGTATTACCTACTCCGAGTTCATCCGCGATGTGCAGGGTGGCCGCGTGGACAACGTCACCATCGAGGGCGAGAAGATCAAGGGCACCGACCTCGAGGGCCAGGAGTTCACTACGGTGAACCCGAATGACCCCGGTCTGATCGGCGACCTGCTGCAGAACAACGTGGATGTGAATGCCCAGGAGGAAGCCGAGCGCTCACTGCTGATGAGCATCCTCATTAGCTGGTTCCCGATCCTGCTGCTGATCGCCGTGTGGATCTACTTCATGCGCCAGATGCAGGGCGGCGGGGCTGGCGGGAAGGGCGCGATGTCCTTCGGCAAGTCCAAGGCCAAGCTGATGTCGGAAGATCAGGTGAAGGTCGGGTTCGGCGACGTGGCCGGCTGTGACGAGGCGAAGGAGGAGGTGACCGAGCTGGTCGATTTCCTCCGTGACCCGTCGAAGTTCCAGAAGCTGGGCGGCCAGATCCCACGCGGCGTGCTGATGGTCGGCTCGCCGGGTACCGGCAAGACGTTGCTGGCCAAGGCCATCGCCGGCGAGGCCAAGGTGCCGTTCTTCAGTATCTCCGGTTCCGACTTCGTCGAGATGTTCGTCGGGGTGGGCGCCTCGCGGGTGCGGGACATGTTCGCCGAGGCCAAGAAGCACGCCCCCTGCATCATCTTCATCGACGAGATCGACGCCGTCGGGCGCCAGCGTGGCGCCGGCATGGGCGGCGGTCACGACGAGCGCGAGCAGACCCTGAACCAGCTGCTGGTCGAGATGGACGGCTTCGAAGGTACCGAGGGGATTATCGTGATCGCCGCGACCAACCGCCCCGACGTGCTCGATCCTGCGCTGCTGCGCCCAGGGCGCTTCGACCGTCAGGTGGTGGTGCCGCCGCCGGATGTGCGCGGTCGCGAGCAGATCCTCAAGGTCCACATGAAGAAGACCCCGATCGCCGATGACGTGCGTCCCGACCTGATTGCGCGTGGCACGCCGGGCTTCTCCGGCGCGGATCTCGCGAACCTGGTCAACGAGGCGGCCTTGTTCGCGGCCCGTTCCAACAAGCGCCTGGTGGACATGTCCGACTTCGAGCGCGCCAAGGACAAGATCATGATGGGCGCCGAGCGCAAGTCCATGGTGATGTCCGAGGACGAGAAGAAGCTGACGGCCTACCACGAGGCCGGGCACGCGATCGTCGGCCTGACCGTGCCGGAGCATGACCCGGTGTACAAGGTCAGCATCATCCCGCGTGGACGGGCCCTGGGCGTGACCATGTTCCTGCCCGAGGAGGATCGCTACAGCCACTCCCGGACGCGCCTGGAGAGCCAGCTGGCAAGCCTGTTCGGCGGGCGTCTGGCCGAGGAGATCATCTTCGGCAATGAAAAGGTCACCACCGGTGCCTCGAACGACATCGAGCGCGCGACGCAGATCGCCCGCAATATGGTCACCAAGTGGGGCTTGTCGGACAAGCTGGGTCCGCTGGATTACGGCGAGGAGGAGGGGCATCCCTTCCTGGGTGGCCAGATGGGCAAGTCGAAGCCGATGTCCGACGAGACAGCGCGCGAGATCGACGCGGAAGTCCGTTACGTCATCGATGCGAACTATCAGCACGCCAGGCAGATCCTGGTCGATAACATCGACAAGCTCCACGCGATGGCCGGGGCGCTGATGAAGTACGAGACCATCGACGACAAGCAGATCGAGGACATCATGGCTGGGCGGGAACCCCGCGAGCCGGCCGACTGGGACAGTGGCGGTGGTTCCGGCGGTTCCCCGCAGGCTAGTGACGATGCCGAAGCCGGCGCCCCGGAAGCCGAGGGTGGTTCGGGCGACGGTTCCAGTGGCAGGGATGACGACAACAAGGGCGTCGTGGGCGGCCCCGCGCCGCAGTCCTGACCGGGCTCGTCCCGCTCGTGACCGGGTGTGGTTCCGGTCGCGGTATCAGGCCGCCAGGCCCGTTGCCTGGCGGCCTTTTTCGTTGGGCTCTTCGGGAGAATGACCGTGCCGATTGACCAAGCTGTCCTGCAATGCGGGGAGCGCACCCTGGGTCTCGGGCAGGCGCGCATCATGGGTGTCCTCAACGTGACCCCCGACTCGTTCTCCGATGGTGGCCAGTACGCCCGGGTCGACGAGGCCCTCGCGCGTGCCCGGGCCCTGGTCGCGGAGGGCGCCGACATCCTCGACATTGGCGGCGAGTCCACGCGCCCCGGTGCCGAGCCGGTACCGCCCGCGGAGGAGCGCCGTCGCGTACTGCCGGTGATCGAGGCCCTGCATGCGGAACTTGCCGTGCCGATGTCGGTGGACACGATGAAGCCGGCGCTGATGCGCGAAGCGGTGGCTGCGGGGGCCGGGCTGCTGAACGATGTCAATGGCTTTCGCGCCGAGGGGGCCCTGGCTGTTGCGGTGGAGGCCGCCCGCGAGCGTGGTGTGGCGGTTTGTGCCATGCATATGCAGGGCGAGCCGCAGTCGATGCAGCGGTCGCCGCACTACGACGACGTGGTGGCCGAGGTCGGTGCGTTCCTCGACCAGCGGGCCGCCGAGCTGATGGCGGCCGGGGTGCCGCGTGGCCAGATCCTGCTGGATCCGGGGTTTGGCTTCGGGAAGACCCTGGAGCACAACGTTGCGCTGTTTCGCGGGCTACCACGCCTGGCGGCCGCCGGTTTGCCGCTGCTGGTCGGGGTCTCGCGTAAATCGATGATCGGGCAATTGCTGGGCGACCGCCCGGTCGCCGAGCGGGATCCGGGCAGTGCGGTTGCTGCCCTGCTGGCCGCGCAGGCCGGGGCGCGTGTACTGCGTGTGCACGACGTCTCGGCGACCCGTGATGCTCTGGCGCTATACTCGGTACTGAATGCGGCTGGTGGCAACGAGCAGGACAATCGAGGGAACTGATGGGGAAGTATTTCGGAACCGACGGGATTCGCGGGCGCACCGGGGACTGGCCGATGACGCCGGAGTTCGCGCTGCGCCTGGGCTACGCCGTGGGCGAGGTGCTGGGCGAGAATGGCCAGTGCCAGGGCCCGGTGCTGGTGGGCAAGGACACGCGTGTGTCCGGCTACATGTTCGAGTCGGCCCTGGAGGCGGGCTTGTCCGCCGCCGGGTTGGACGTTGCGCTGCTGGGGCCGATGCCTACGCCAGCCATTGCCTACCTGACGCACACCTTCCGCGCCACGGCGGGAATCGTGATCAGCGCCTCGCACAATCCGTTTCACGACAACGGGTTCAAGTTCTTCACGCCCGAGGGCGACAAGCTGCCGGATGCGACCGAGGCTGCTATCGAGGCCCGGCTGGACCAGCCGACTCAGCCGATCGACGCCGCACGCCTGGGCAAGGCGGTGCGCATTGCCGATGCGGCCGGGCGCTATGTGGAGTTCTGCAAGAGTGCGATCCCGGCGCGCTCCGAGCTGCGCGGCATGAAGATCGTGATCGACTGCGCCCACGGGGCGACCTACAACGTCTCTCCGCACGTGTTCGAGGAACTCGGCGCCCGTGTCGAGACCCTCGGGGTCAGCCCGGATGGCTACAACATCAACGAGGGGGTGGGCGCGCTGTACCCGGAGAAGGTCGCCGAACAGGTCCGGGCAACCGGGGCCGACCTGGGTATCGCGCTGGATGGTGACGGCGACCGGGTGATCCTGGCCGACGCCGACGGCACGGTCGTCGATGGCGATCAGATCCTCGGAATCCTCGCCCTCGCGCGGCAGCAGGCCGGCGGCTTCGATGGCGGCGTGGTCGGGACCCTGATGACCAATCTGGGTCTGGAACAGACCCTTAGCGCAGCCGGTATCCCGTTCGTGCGCGCCAGGGTCGGGGATCGCTACGTGCTCGAAGAACTCCGTCGCCGGGACTGGACCCTAGGCGGCGAGGGGTCGGGCCATATCGTCTGTCTCGAGCACACCACGACCGGGGACGGCACCGTCGCCGCGCTGCAGGTCGCGCACCTGATGCACCGTACGGGCCAGCCGCTGTCGGCGCTGTCGGCGGCCATTCCCAAGCTCCCGCAATGTCTGATCAATGTGCCCGTTAGTGGCGCCGCGGCTGGCTGTCTCGAGGCCGATCCGGTGCGTGCTCAGGTCGCCGCGGTGGAGGGGCAGCTCGGCCAGCGCGGCCGCGTACTGCTGCGCCCCTCGGGTACCGAACCCCTGGTGCGAGTGATGGTCGAGGGCGAGGATGCCGACGAAACCCGCTCAGCCGCCGAACGCATCGCGGACAGCATTCGCGCCGCAATCTGATCCGAGCCGTCGCTCGGGCGTCGCCCTGCCGCCTGCCGTGGAATGCCCGGTCCCGGCGCCGGGCGCTCGCTTGGTTGATTTGCTCCCGGTGCGCCGGTAACATCCCGCCGCTCTAATCATCATGATCGGACCCCGTCTATCCGCGGGGTCCGGCCGATCGCAGGAGGAAGATCCGCATGCGCATGCCGCTGGTCGCCGGAAACTGGAAGATGAACGGTTCGCGGGACGCGAATCGCGCGCTCCTGTCCGCCCTGAAGGGCAGCCTGGGCGACATCCGGAGCGTGGACGTGGCGGTGTGCCCGCCCGCGGTTTACCTCGCCGAGATTGCCAGCGAGCTCTCCGGCAGCCCCATCGCGGTGGGCGCCCAGGACTGCTCGGATCAGGAAAAGGGTGCCTACACCGGCGAACTCGCCGGCTCCATGCTGGCCGAGGTCGGGTGCCGCTACGTGATCGTCGGCCACTCCGAACGCCGCGAACGCGAGCAGGAGGACAGCACCTGGGTGGCCGCCAAGTTCGTCGCGGCGCAGGCCGCCGGGCTGACGCCGATCCTGTGTGTCGGCGAGCAGAAGGCCGATCGCGAAGGCGGCCGCACCGAGACCGTGGTGTCCGAGCAGCTGGACGCGGTGTTGGACGCGGCCGGTGTCGAGGCATTCGAACGCGCGGTCATCGCCTATGAGCCCGTCTGGGCCATCGGCACCGGCCTGACCGCGACGCCGGAGCAGGCTCAGGAAGTGCACGCTTTCATCCGCAATCGGGTTGCCGGTCGCGACCCGCGTATTGCCGCGGACCTGCGTATCCTGTACGGCGGCAGCATGAAGGCCGACAACGCGGCCGGCCTGCTGGCACTGGAGGACATCGACGGTGGCCTGATCGGAGGAGCCTCGCTCGACGCGGACGCATTCACCGCCATCGCCCGCGCCGCGGGCGAGCGAGCCACAGCATGATTTACGGCCTGCTCCTGGTCGTCCAGATCGCGGCCTCGATCGGTCTGATCGCGTTGATCCTGATGCAGCACGGGAAGGGCGCTGACGCTGGCGCTGCCTTCGGTAGCGGGGCCTCGGCGACGGTGTTCGGGGCGGCTGGATCGGCCAACTTCCTGAGCCGCTCGACCGCCGTGCTGGCTGTGGTGTTCTTCCTGAACAGTCTGACGCTGGCCTATCTCGCCGCGTCCAGCCCCGAGGCCGAGAGCCTGCTGGACCAGATGGAGGCCACGGAAGAGGAAGGCGATGGTCCGCCGGACCTTCCGAGCGAAGTGAACCCGGGTGACGAACCCGCCGGAGATACCCCGGAACCGGGCCGGCCGGCCGACGTTCCCGACTGACATGGAGCCCTTGTAGCAATTGGCAGATGTGGTGGAATTGGTAGACACGCTATCTTGAGGGGGTAGTGGCGCAAGCCGTGTGGGTTCGAGTCCCACCATCTGCACCAAATTTGGGTTGGCCCGGGTTCTGAACGTGTGTTGGGTCCCGGGCTAAATAACAATAAAAACAGTGACTTACAAAATAGCGAATACTTGACACTGTTTTTGGGCATCACCTAGACTCCGTGCCCGGTGTGCGGCCCTGTCTCGCCCCTGCGAGACCGACCCGTACCCGCGCTTTCAACCAGCAACGCTGAACGGCTCGCCGGCGCGCCCGATCCACGCGACGCCTCGCGAACCTGCCCGCCCGAGGCGGCGTACGGGAGAGAGAAATGCTGGAAGGTTATCTACCCATCCTGCTGTTCATCGCAGTAGGGATCGTGATCGGCATTGTGCCGTTGATCGTCGGTATGGCGGTCGGGCCCAACAAGCCCGATGCGGCGAAGAACTCGCCGTACGAGTGTGGTTTCGAGGCCTTCGAGGATTCGCGGCTGAAGTTCGATGTCCGTTTCTACCTCGTCGCGATCCTGTTCATCATCTTTGATCTCGAGATCGCGTTTCTCTTCCCGTGGGCCGTGTCGCTAGACACCATTGGCCTGTTCGGGCTTCTTGCGATGGCCCTGTTTCTTGTCATTCTGGTCGTCGGTTTCATCTACGAGTGGAAGAAGGGGGCGCTGGAATGGGAATAGAAGGCGTTCTGGAGAAGGGCTTCGTTACGACCTCGGCGGACAAGCTCATCAACTGGGCCCGCACCGGGTCGCTCTGGCCGATGACCTTCGGTCTGGCCTGTTGCGCGGTGGAGATGATGCATGCCGGTGCGGCACGTTATGACCTCGACCGCTTTGGAATTATCTTCCGGCCGAGTCCCCGTCAGTCGGACGTGATGATCGTGGCCGGTACGCTGGTCAACAAGATGGCCCCGGCCCTGCGCAAGGTCTACGACCAGATGCCCGAGCCGCGCTGGGTGATCTCCATGGGGTCCTGCGCCAACGGTGGCGGGTACTACCACTATTCCTACGCCGTGGTGCGCGGCTGCGACCGCATCGTGCCGGTGGATGTCTACGTGCCGGGCTGCCCGCCAACGGCGGAGGCACTGCTCTACGGCATCATCCAGCTGCAGAACAAGATTCGGCGCACGAACACCATCGCGCGCTGACGCACCCGGGGTTTCAGATGGTTGAACAAGACAACTGGATCGACGTCCTGCGGGCGGAACTGGGCGATGCCCTGGAGAGCCTGCACGAGGCGAACGACGAGATCACCGTCGATATCGCACCTGATTCCTGGCGCGCGGCGGGCGAGAAGCTCCGCGATTCCCTGGGCTTCGAGATCCTGATCGACCTGTGCGGGGTGGATTACCTCGAATACGGTCAGGACGAATGGGGCACGGACTCGGCCACCAATACCGGGTTCTCGCGCGGCGTGGAGGCGGCGACCTCCGGGCGCTTCACCTTCGACGACGCACCGGAAGATTCCAACTGGGACGGTCCGCGCTTCACCGTGGTGGCCCACCTGCTGTCGGTGGAACACAACCGTCGCGTGCGCATGCGCGCCTGGCTGGATGACGAGGAATTTCCCGAGGTCGAGTCGCTGGTCGAGGTCTGGGCTTCGGCCAACTGGTTCGAGCGCGAGGCCTTCGATCTGTTCGGCATCCTGTTCTCCGGCCACCCGGACCTGCGCCGCATCCTTACGGACTACGGCTTCGTTGGACATCCGTTCCGCAAGGATTTCCCGTTGATCGGGCATGTCGAGATGCGCTACGACGCCGAGCAGGCGCGCGTGGTGTACCAGCCGGTGACCATCGAGCCACGCGTCCTGGTGCCCAAGGTGATCCGCGACGACCATCGCTACAGCGAGGGCGAGAAGCCGGGCGAAGGAGCCGAGAATGCCTGAGATTCGCAACTTCACCCTGAACTTCGGGCCACAGCATCCGTCGGCCCACGGCGTGCTGCGCCTGGTGCTGGAGATGGACGGCGAGGTCGTGCAGCGCGCCGACCCGCACATCGGGTTGCTGCACCGCGGTACGGAGAAGCTGGCCGAGAGCAAGCCGTACAACCAGTCGATTGGCTACATGGACCGCCTCGACTACGTGTCCATGATGGCCAACGAGCATGGCTACGTGCTGGCCATGGAGAAGCTGCTGGGCATCGAGGCCCCGCTGCGGGCGCAGTATATCCGGGTGATGTTCGACGAGATCACCCGCATCCTGAACCACCTGATGTGGCTGGGTGCCCACGCGCTGGATATCGGCGCAATGGCGGTGTTCCTGTACGCCTTCCGCGAGCGCGAGGATCTGATGGACTGCTACGAGGCGGTCTCGGGTGCGCGCATGCACGCGACCTACTACCGTCCGGGCGGCGTCGCGCGGGACCTGCCCGGCACGATGCCGAAGTACCAGCCCTCCGCCTGGAAGTCCCAGGACGTGGTGGACGACCTGAACAAGATCCGCCAAGGTTCGCTGCTGGACTTCATCGAGGCCTTTACCGAGCGCTTCCCGGGCTGCGTGGACGAATACGAGACCCTGCTGACCGACAACCGCATCTGGAAGCAGCGCACGGTGGGGATCGGCGTGGTGGATCCGGATCGCGCGAAGCAGCTGGGCTTTACCGGCCCGATGCTGCGCGGCTCGGGCATCGAGTGGGATCTGCGCAAGAAGCAGCCCTACGAGGTCTACGACCGGCTCGACTTCGATATCCCGGTGGGTGCCAACGGTGACTGCTACGACCGCTACCTGGTGCGCATCGAGGAGATGCGCCAGTCCAACCGGATTATTCGCCAGTGCGTGGACTGGCTGCGCCAGAACTCCGGCCCGGTGCTGCTGGACGATCACAAGATCACCCCGCCGAAGCGCGAGGAGATGAAGGCCGACATGGAGGCCCTGATCCATCACTTCAAGCTTTTCACCGAGGGTATGTGCCTGCCGGAAGGCGAGGCCTATGCGGCGGTGGAGCACCCGAAGGGCGAGTTCGGGGTCTATCTCGTCTCGGACGGGTCCAACAAGCCCTACCGTCTCAAGGTCCGTCCGCCGGGTTTCGTGCACCTGTCCGCGCTGGACGAGATGGCGCGCGGCCACATGCTGGCCGACGTGGTCGCCATCATCGGGACCCAGGACATCGTTTTCGGGGAGATCGACCGCTGATGGCTGCCGAACAGAAAACCGTTGCCTTCCACAAGCCGGCCGGCAAGAAGGTCGAGCTGAGCGATCACGAGCGCGAAGAGATCGACGCCTGGCTGGCGCGCTATCCGGACGACCAGAAGCGCTCGGCCGTGCTGGGCGCCCTGCGTGCGGTGCAGCACGAGGACGGCTATCTCTCCACGGCCAAGATGGACGCCGTGGCCGAATACCTCGATCTGCCGGCCATCGCGGTCTACGAAGTCGGCTCGTTCTATTCGATGTACGAGCTCGAGCCGGTGGGCAAACACACCATCATGGTGTGCAACAACATATCGTGCATGCTGCGCGGCGCGGAGCCCATCATCGAGCACATCGAAAACCGCCTGGGCATCAAGCGCGGCGAGAGCACCCCCGACGGCAAGTTCTACCTGAAGCTGGAAGAGGAGTGCCTGGCGGCCTGCTGCGGCGCCCCGATGATGCAGGTGGACCACAAGTACTACGAGAATCTCACGCCCGAAAAGGTCGACGAGATCCTCGACGGTCTGGAGAAGTAGCATGGCCAACCAGATCTGCTTTGCCACGCGTTACCTGGAAGATCCCGCCTCGCTCGAGACGTACAAGAGCGTGGGTGGCTACCAGGCGCTGGAGAAGGTGTACAAGGGCAAGATGGCCCCCGAGGACGTGATCGAGGAGGTGAAGACCTCCAACCTCCGCGGCCGCGGCGGCGCCGGGTTCCCGACCGGGCTCAAGTGGTCGTTCATGCCACGCAATACCCCCGGACAGAAATACATCGTGTGCAACTCGGACGAATCCGAACCCGGCACCTGCAAGGATCGCGAGATCCTGATGTACAACCCGCACGCCCTGATCGAGGGGATGGCTATCGCGGGCTACGCAATCGGCGCGACGGTGGGCTACAACTACATGCGCGGCGAGTTCATGGACGAGGTGAACACCCGCTTTACAACCGCCCTGCAAGAGGCCTATGACGCCGGCTATCTCGGGCAGGACATCTTTGGCTCCGGAGTGGACTTTGATCTCCACCCGTCCCTGGGGGCGGGCGCCTACATCTGTGGCGAGGAGACGGCGCTGCTCGAGTCGCTGGAGGGCAAGAAGGGCCAGCCGCGATTCAAGCCGCCGTTCCCGGCGAACTACGGCCTGTACGGCAAGCCGACCACGATCAACAACACCGAATCGCTGGCTTCGATCCCGTCCATCATCCGTAACGGCGGTCAGTGGTTCGCGGATCTGGGCGTACCCAAATCCGGCGGTGAAAAGCTGTTTTCCGTGTCCGGCCATGTGAACAAGCCGGGCAACTACGAGATCCCGCTGGGCACCCCGTTCAAGGACCTGCTCGAAATGGCCGGCGGCGTGCTGAACGGGCGCAAGTTGAAGGCCGTGATTCCGGGCGGTTCGTCGGTGCCGGTGGTGCCGGGCGACGTGATGCTGCAGGCCAACATGGACTTCGACTCCATCGCCCAAGCCGGGTCCATGCTGGGTTCCGGCGCGGTGATCGTAATGGACGAGACCGCCGACATGGTGAAGGCCCTGCAGCGGATCTCGCGTTTCTATTTCTCCGAGTCCTGCGGCCAGTGCACGCCCTGCCGCGAGGGGACCGGCTGGCTCTACCGGATGCTGTGCCGCATCGTCGAGGGCCAGGGGCGTCCCGAGGACCTGGAACGCCTGGACGACGTGGCGAGCAAGATCGAGGGGCACACCATCTGTGCCCTGGGCGACGCCGCCGCCATGCCGGTGCGCAGCTTCGTCAAGCACTTCCGCCACGAATTCGAACATTACATCCAGCACGGCCGGAGCCCGGTGGCAGACGCCGCCTGACGCTCTACCGCGCCATCGCATCAGGAATCGAGCATGAGTCAGGATCAGAAACAGGATCTGGTCAGCATCGAGATTGACGGCCGTACGGTGGAGGCGCCCAAGGGTGCCATGCTCATCGACGTTGCCGATGATGCCGATATCCGCATCCCGCGCTTCTGCTACCACAAGAAGCTGTCGGTGGCGGCGAATTGCCGTATGTGTCTGGTCGAGGTGGAGAAGGCGCCGAAGCCGCTGCCGGCCTGCGCCACGCCGGTGATGGACGGCATGAAGGTCTACACCCAGTCCCCGCTGGCGCTGCGCGCGCAGAAGGGAACCATGGAGTTCCTGCTGATCAACCACCCGCTGGACTGCCCGATCTGCGACCAGGGTGGCGAATGCGAGTTGCAGGACGTGGCCATGGGTTACGGCGAGAGCGTTTCCACCTACACGGAAGCCAAGCGCGTGGTGAAAGACAAGGACATCGGGCCGCTGATCGAGACCGAGATGACCCGGTGCATCCATTGCACCCGCTGCGTCCGCTTTGGCGAAGAGATTGCCGGGGTGCGCGAGCTGGGCGCAACCGGCCGCGGCGAGCACATGCGCATCGGCACCTACGTCGAGAAGACCGTGGCGCACGAGTTGTCGGGCAACGTAATCGACCTGTGCCCGGTGGGCGCACTGACCGCCAAGCCGTCGCGCTATGGCGCGCGGGCCTGGGAATATGCCCAGGCCGCCACCATCGCCCCGCACGATGCCGTGGGTTCGAACCTGTTCCTGCATACCGACGAAGGCCGCGCGATGCGCGTTGTCCCGCGCGAGAACGAGGCCGTCAACGAGACCTGGATCTCCGACCGCGACCGCTTCAGCTACACCGGCCTGTATGCCGAGGACCGCCTGACCCGCCCGCGGATCAAGGTTGACGGGCAGTGGCAGGAGGTCTCCTGGGAGACGGCGCTGAGCTATGCCGTCGAGGGCCTGAAAGAGGTCGCTCCGGAGCGAGTGGGGGCCCTGCTGTCGCCCGGGCTGTCGCTTGAGGAACACTACCTGGCGCAGAAGGCCCTGCGGGGCATGGGCGTGACCGACATCGACCACCGCGTGAACCAGCGCGATTTCCGCGACGAGGCGGCCGCGCCGCTGTTCCCCTACCTGGGTGCCGCGATCGGCGATCTGGAAAACGCGGATGCCGTGCTGCTGGTCGGCAGTAACCCGCGCCGCGAGCAGCCACTGATCGCCCATCGCCTGCGCAAGGCCGCCTCGCGCGGGGCCCAGGTCAGCCTGATCAACGACATGCTGCTGGAGCTGACCTATCCGGTACAGGCGCAGCTGGTTGGTAACGCGCAGGACCAGGTCCTGGCGCTGGCAGGGATTGCCGGGCAGGTCGCAGCGGCCGGCAAGGCGCTACCGAAGAAACTGGAAAAGATTGTCAAAGCGGCCGAGACAGACGACGCCGCCACCCGCGAGGCCTTCGAGCGTGCGGCGCGGGCGCTGCTGGACGGCAAGCAGGGCCATGTGCTGCTGGGGGCCGCCGCCATCAACGGGCCGACCTTTGCCACCCTGCGTGCCCTGGCGGGCTGGATCGCCAAGCATACCGGCGCGAGCCTGGGCTACCTGCCGCCGGGCGGGAATGCCGCCGGTGCCTGGCTGGCCGGCACCCTCCCGCATCGCGGCCCGGGTGGTGCAGGACTGGACACCTTGGGCGCGAATGCCGCCGAGATGATCGAGCAGGGTCGCGATGCCTTCGTGATCGCCGGTCTCGAACCGGGGCGGGATGGCGCCGATCCGGTGGCCTTCCGCGCGGCACTGGAGCGGGCCGGTCTGGTGGTCGCGCTGACCAGCTTCGTGAATGCCGAGATGGAGGCCGTGGCCGACGTGCTGCTGCCCGTGACCACGAGCTTCGAGCATTCCGGAACCTTCGTAAACGCCGAGGGCCGCTGGCAGAGCTTCCGGGCCGCCTCGCGGGCACCGGATGAGGCCCGACCGGGCTGGAAGGTCTGGCGCGTGCTCGGCAACCTGCTCGATCAGCGGGGCTTCGACTACCTGGATTCGCCTGCGGTGCGGGACGAACTGAAGGGCCAGTTGGCGGATGCCAGCTTCGATACCAGCGTCAACCTTAACAAGGTGCATGTGGAACTGCCCGAGGCCAGCGCCGGTGACGGCCTGCATCGCGTGCAGGCGGCGGCCCTCTACAGTGGCGATCCGCTGCTGCGCCGCGCCGAGCCCCTGCAGGCCAGCCCCGAGGGGCTGCTCGCCGAGAGCGTGCTGGTGCATCCCGATTCGGCCGGCGGGCATGCCCACGGCAGTCGCGTGCGGCTGCGCCAGGGCAAGGGCGAGACGGAGCTGACCCTGCTGCTGGACGACTCGGTGCCGCCGGGGCTGGCCGTGACCTTCGCCGGTTCCGCGGCCATGGGGGCGCTTGGCCTGCCGAACACGACGGTCGCGCTGGCGCGGGCCTGAGGAACTTAAGACATGTTCGACTGGATGATGAACCTCTTCCACAGCCTGCCGACGGTCATGCAGATCCTGATCGGCATTCAGCTGATCGTGATCCCGCTGATGCTGGCCGTGGCCTACACCACCTTCGCCGAGCGCAAGGTCATCGGGTACGCCCACGTGCGTGTGGGCCCCAACCGGGTCGGGCCGAGGGGCTGGCTGCAGCCGATTGCGGACGCCCTGAAGCTGCTGACCAAGGAGGTCATCCTCCCGACCAATGCCAACCGCTTTCTCTTTCTCAGTGCCCCGGTGCTGACCATAGCCCCGGCCCTGGCGGCGTGGGCGGTGATTCCGTTCTTCGAGGGTGGGGCGCTAGCCAACGTGAACGCGGGCCTGCTGTACCTGCTCGCCCTGACCTCGCTGGGGGTGTACGGGATCATTATCGCGGGCTGGGCCTCGAACTCGAAGTACGCACTACTGGGCTCCCTGCGCTCGGCCGCGCAACTTGTGTCCTACGAGATCGCCATGGGCTTCGCCCTGGTCGGCGTGCTGATGGCCGCCGGCACCCTGAACGTGGGCGGCATCATCGAGGCACAGTCGGGGAGCATGTACCATTGGTTCCTGCTGCCGCTGCTGCCGATGTTCTTCGTGTACTTTATCTCCGGGATCGCGGAGACGAACCGCGCTCCCTTCGACGTCGCGGAGGGCGAGTCCGAGATCGTGGCCGGGTTCCACGTGGAATACTCCGGCATGGCGTTCGCGGTGTTCTTCCTCGCGGAATACGCCAACATGATCCTGATCTCGGCACTGACCGCGATCCTGTTCCTGGGGGGCTGGCTGTCACCGTTTCAGGGCATCCTGCCGGCCGTTGTGTTCGACTGGCCGGTGATCGGGTCACTTCTGGGTCATGGGGTTCACTGGTTCCTGTTCAAGACGGCGGTGTTCCTGTTCGCCTTCCTGTGGTTCCGCGCCACCTTCCCGCGCTATCGCTACGACCAGATCATGCGCCTGGGATGGAAGGTCCTGATCCCGGTGACCATCGTCTGGTTGTTCGTCGAGGGTGGGCTGGTCGCGTTCAACGTTGGCCCGTGGTTCGCCTGAGGAGTTCGTGATGAAAGCCGTGCGTCGTTTCTTCAAGAGTTTCCTGTTCTTCGAACTGCTGCTGGGGCTGCGCCTGACCGGGCGCTACCTGTTGAGTCGCAAGTTTACCGTGCAGTACCCGGACGAGAAGACGCCGATGTCGCCACGCTTCCGCGGGCTGCACGCCCTGCGCCGCTATCCGAATGGCGAGGAGCGCTGCATTGCCTGCAAGCTCTGCGAGGCGGTGTGTCCGGCGTTGGCGATCACCATCGACTCCGAGGAGCGCGACGACGGCACGCGCCGGACGACGCGTTACGACATCGACCTGTTCAAGTGCATCTTCTGCGGCTTCTGCGAGGAGGCCTGTCCGGTGGATTCCATCGTCGAGACGCACCTGTTCGAGTACCACTTCGAGAACCGGGGCGAGCAGATCATGACCAAGGACAAGCTCCTGGCCATTGGTGACCGCTTCGAGAAAGAGATCGCGCAGGCCCGCGCGGTCGACGCCCCCTACCGGTAACGCAGGGAACGCCTCATGACCTTCGAGCTCGTCCTTTTCTACCTGTTCGGTGCGCTCCTCCTGGGGGGCGCGCTGGCGATGATCAGCGTGCGCAACCCGGTGCATGCGGCGCTGTTCCTGGTGCTGTGTTTCGTGTCCGCCGCCGCGCTGTGGCTGCTGGCAGAGGCCGAGTTCCTCGGCATCGTACTGGTGCTGGTGTATGTCGGGGCGGTGATGGTGCTGTTCCTGTTCGTGGTGATGATGCTGGACATCAATCTCGCCAAGCTCCGAGAGGGCTTCACCGAGTACCTCCCGGTGGGCATCGTGGTTGCACTGGCCATGGCCAGCGTGCTGGTGCTGGTGATTACTCGCTACATCACCATGGACGTTCCCGAACGCGCCGGTCCCGAATACGCCAACACCGACGCGCTGGGCGCGATCCTGTACACCGAATACGTGTTTCCGTTCGAGATCGCCGCGGTGATCCTGCTGGTCGCAATCATTGCCGCGATCTCGCTCACCATGCGCAAGCGCCCCGATAACAAGTCCATCGACCCCGGCAAGCAGATGGCGGTCTCCCGCGAGGGCCGGGTGCGCATGGTCGTCATGCCGTCGGAAAAGAAGAAGGCTCCGCGCCGCAGGCCGCAGGGGTCCGGGGCGAACACGCCGGACGGCGACGAAGAAGCGAAGTAGGCAAAGCGAGTACACAGGCATCCCGGCCGCGCGCCGGGACCCGGACACGGGGGGCGGTCGCCGTCCCCCAAAGAACTCAGGGCTAGAACATGATTACGCTAGAGCACTACCTGGTGCTGGCCGCGCTTTTGTTTTCCATCAGCGTGGCCGGGATCTTCCTGAACCGGAAAAACGTGATCGTGCTGTTGATGTGCATCGAGCTGATGATGCTCGCGGTCAACATCAACTTCATTGCCTTCTCGTTCTTCCTGCAGGACCTCGCGGGCCAGGTGTTCGTGTTCTTCATCCTGACTGTCGCCGCGGCCGAGGCCGCCATCGGCCTCGCCATCCTGGTGTTGCTGTTCCGTAACCGCGGAACCATCAACGTTCAGGACATGGACGCAATGAAGGGATAACCGGTCATGGATACGATTTATCTGCTTATCGTCCTGGCGCCACTGTTCGGCGCGATTGCCGCCGGCCTGTTCGGCCGCCAGATCGGACGGACCGGGGCGCACACCGTCACCATTCTGGGGGTGGCGCTATCGTTCATCCTGTCGGCGGTGGTGTTCTGGGCCCATGTCTTCGGTGATGCCGGGATCTACAACGAGACGATCTACACCTGGATGATCTCCGACGGGATCCGGTTCGAGGTCGGCTTCCTGGTGGACAACCTGACCGCGATGATGATGCTCGTGGTCACCTTCGTGTCGCTGATGGTGCACATCTACACCATCGGCTACATGCAGGACGATCCGGGCTACCAGCGCTTCTTTGCGTACATCTCGCTGTTTACCTTCTCCATGCTCATGCTGGTGATGGCGAACAACTTCATGCAGCTGTTCTTCGGCTGGGAGGCCGTGGGCCTCGTTTCCTACCTGCTGATCGGCTTCTGGTACAAGCGTCCAACCGCGACCTACGCCAACATGAAGGCGTTCATCGTGAACCGCGTCGGCGATTTCGGTTTCCTGATCGGGATCGCCGCGCTGGTCTTTTATACCGGCAGCCTCAGCTACACGGAGGTATTCGCCGCAGGGCAGTCGATGAGCGAGGCGACCATCACCATCTGGCCGGGCTGGACCTTCGGCCTGCTGGATCTGGCGCTGATCTTCCTGTTCATCGGTGCGATGGGGAAATCCGCCCAGGTGCCGTTGCACGTGTGGCTGCCGGACTCCATGGAGGGTCCGACGCCGATCTCTGCGCTGATCCACGCGGCGACCATGGTGACCGCGGGCATCTTCATGGTGGCGCGTATGTCACCGCTGTACGAGTTCTCGGTGGCGGCGCTGTCGTTCATCCTGATTATTGGCGCGATCACCGCGTTCTTCATGGGCCTGATCGGCCTGGTGCAGAACGACATCAAGCGCGTGGTCGCGTACTCCACGCTGTCCCAGCTGGGTTACATGACGGTCGCACTGGGGGCCTCGGCCTACGCCGCCGGCCTGTTCCACCTGATGACGCACGCGTTCTTTAAGGCGTTGCTGTTCCTCGCCGCGGGCTCGGTGATCATCGCGATGCACCACCTGCAGGACATGCGCGCGATGGGTGGCCTGCGCCGGCACATGCCGATCACCTACGTGACCGCCCTGATCGGCTCGCTGGCGTTGATCGGCTTCCCGTTCTTCTCCGGGTTCTTCTCCAAGGACGCGATCATCGAGGCCGTGGGCTACTCCGAGATTCCGGGGGCGACGTTTGCCTACATCCTGGTCCTGGCAGGAGTGTTCGTCACAGCGCTGTATACCTTCCGCATGTTCTTCATGGTGTTCCACGGCGAGGAGCGCTATGACCAGGCGCACAAGTACATGCCCGACCATGGTGACGACCACGACGAGGAGCACGGGGATGAGCACCACGCGCCGCTGCAGCCTAAGGAGTCGCCGTGGGTGGTGACCGTACCGCTGATCCTGCTGGCAATCCCGTCAGTAGTGGCCGGCTACTTCATCGGCCCGATGCTGTTCGGCGATTTCTTCGCCGACAGCCTGTTCGTGCTGCCGGAACAGGATGTGCTGGAGACCAAGGGCGAGTCCTACCACGGGGTGATCGGCTTCGTGCTGCACGGCCTGGTGCTGCCGGCCTTCTGGCTGGCGATGGCCGGCCTGGCCACCGCCTGGTACCTGTACATGAAACGCCCGGAATTGCCCGCGGTGATCGCCCGGCGCCTGAAGCTGGGCGTGCGCATCCTTGAGGACAAGTACGGCTTCGACCGCTTCAACGACTGGTTCTTCGCCGGCGGCACCGTTCGTCTGGGCCGTGTGCTGTGGCGCTACGGTGACGCGCTGATTATCGACGGGCTGCTGGTCAATGGCACCGCGCGCTCGATTGGCTGGATCTCGTCGCGCATCCGCCACATGCAGTCCGGCTTCCTCTACCACTACGCGTTCGTGATGATCATCGGCCTGCTGGTCCTGATGTTCGCCTTCGTGATCTGAGCGGCTTCGATACCCATGCGCTCGAAGCCCATCGCTGTTTCAAGGAACGACCATGTTTGCTGACTGGCCTGTCTTGAGTCTGTTGATCTGGCTGCCGATTCTCGGCGGCTTTCTGGTGCTTGTCGCCGGGCGCGATGCGCCCCATGTGGCGCGGCGGCTCGGGCTCGCGGTGGCCGTGGGGACCTTTGTGGCCAGTCTGCCGCTGTGGTTCATGTTCGAGCGCGGCACCGCCGAGATGCAGTTCCAGGAACTCGCCTCCTGGATCCCGGCGTTCAATGTGAACTACCACCTGGGCGTGGACGGCATCTCCATGCCGCTGATCCTGTTGACCACGCTGATCACCGTGGTTGTGGTGATCGCCGCCTGGGAATCGGTGAAGGACCGCATCGCCTACTACATGGCCGCGATGCTGGTGATGGAAGGCCTGATGATCGGCATGTTCGCGTCGATGGACGCGGTGCTTTTCTACGTGTTCTTCGAGGCCATGCTGATCCCGATGTTCCTTGTGATCGGGATCTGGGGTGGGCCGCGCCGTGTTTACGCGACCCTCAAGTTCTTCCTTTACACCTTCCTGGGCTCGGTATTCATGCTGGTGGCGCTGATCTGGATGTATATCCAGTCCGGCAGTTTCCTGATCCAGGACTTCCACGCCCTGCCGATTGGCCTGACCGCGCAGATCCTGATCTTCCTTGCGTTCTTCATGGCGTTCGCGGTGAAGATTCCGATGTTCCCGGTGCATACCTGGCTGCCGGATGCGCACGTGGAGGCGCCCACCGGCGGCTCGGTGATCCTGGCCGCGATCATGCTGAAGATCGGCGGCTACGGCTTCCTGCGCTTCTCCCTGCCGATCACCCCGGATGCCAGCGCCGTGCTGGACACGATGATGATCGTGCTGTCGCTGATCGCGATCGTCTACATCGGACTGGTCGCACTGATCCAGAGCGACATGAAGAAGCTGATCGCCTACTCTTCGATCGCCCACATGGGCTTCGTGACGCTGGGCTTCTTCCTCGCGTTCTACATCTACTCCAACACCGGTGACTGGGAAGGCGCCTCGCTCGGAATCGCCGGTGGCATGGTGCAGATGATCTCGCACGGGTTCATCTCGGCGGCGATGTTCCTCGCGGTGGGTGTGCTCTACGACCGTCTGCACAGTCGCCAGATCGCCGACTATGGTGGCGTAGTAAACACCATGCCGTGGTTCGCGGCGTTCTTCGTGCTGTTCGCGATGGCGAACACCGGTCTACCGGGCACATCCGGATTCGTCGGCGAGTTCATGGTTATCCTGGCCGCGTTCCGGGCGGACTTCTGGATCGCCTTCCTGGCCGCGACCACCCTGATCCTGGCCGCCGGCTATACCCTTTGGCTGGTCAAGCGGGTGATCTTCGGCGCGGTGGCCAATGACAACGTAGCGGGCCTGTCCGACATGAATCGCCGCGAGTTCTTCCTGATGGGCGTGCTGGCCTTCTTCACGCTGCTGCTGGGCGTGTGGCCGGCCCCGCTGCTGGATGTGATGAACGCGACCATCGACCACCTCGTGGCGCATATCGCGCAGTCGAAGCTCTGAAGGGACGCCTGACATGAATTTCGAGATCCCCGATTTCCTCCCTGCCGTGCCCGAGATGTTCGTGCTCGGGATGGCGTGCCTGATCCTGGTGATCGACGCGTTCCTGCCGGATTCGCGGCGCGATATCACCTACGGCCTGGTGCAGGCGACCCTGGTCGCGGCGGCCGGCCTGACGCTGTGGATGATGGGTCCGGAGACGGTCCTGACCTTCTCCGATACCTTCGTGAAGGACCCGATGGCCGATATCCTGAAGGTGGCGGTGTACGTGACCAGCTTCCTGGTCTTCCTGTATTCCCGGCCGTACCTGATGGAGCGGGGCATCCACAAGGGCGAGTTCTATGTGCTGGGCCTGTTCGCGGTGCTCGGCATGATGATCATGATCTCCGGGCACAATCTGCTGTCCCTGTATCTGGGCCTGGAACTGCTGTCGCTGTCGTCCTACGCGCTGGTCGCGTTCTGGCGCGACAACTCGCGGGCCACCGAGGCCGCCATGAAGTACTTCGTGCTGGGTGCGCTGGCCTCCGGTCTGCTGCTGTACGGCATGTCAATGATCTACGGCATGACCGGTTCGCTGGACATCGCGGTGATCGCGGCCGAACTGGTGGCGGCGGACGAGAGCCTGAACATTCCGCTGGTGTTCGGCCTGGTGTTCCTGGTGGTGGCAATCGCCTTCAAGCTGGGCGCGGTGCCGTTCCACATGTGGGTCCCGGACGTCTATGACGGTGCCCCCACGGCGGTCACGCTGTTCCTCGCCACCGCACCGAAGATCGCGGCCTTCGCCTTCCTGATGCGACTGCTGGTGGAAGGCATGGGGCCGATGCACGCCGACTGGCAGGGCATGATGATCATCCTGGCCGTGCTGTCGCTGGCCGTGGGGAACGTGATCGCGATTGCCCAGACCAGCATCAAGCGCATGCTGGCCTATTCGACCATTGCCCATATCGGTTTCCTGTTCATGGGCATCCTGGCGGGTACCGATAGCGGGTACGCCTCGGCGATGTTCTACGTGATCGTCTACGCGATCACTGCGGCGGGCGGTTTCGGAATGATCGTGTTCCTGTCGCGTGAGGGCTATGAGGCCGACCAGATCGACGACTTCAAGGGGCTGGCAAAGCGCAACCCGTGGTTTGCCTTCATTATGCTGTTACTGCTGTTCTCCATGGCTGGCGTTCCGCCGACGGTCGGCTTCTATGCCAAGCTGGCGGTGATCCAGGCCGCGGTGGGCGTGGACCTCGTGTGGCTGGCGATTGTGGCCGTGATCTTCTCCATCATCGGTGCCTTCTATTACCTGCGCGTGGTCAAGATGATGTTCTTCGACGACCCGCAGGACGGGGCCGCGGAGCCGGTACAGCCGTCCGGCGCGCTGGCCACCGCGCTCAGCATCAACGGGCTGGCGGTTTTGCTGCTGGGAATTTTCCCGGGCCTTCTGCTGTCACTCACTCACTACGCAATCATCGGATAAGTCGTGACACAGTGGATTCCGTTTGAAGCCCTGGTCTGGGGGTTTGTGATCGTCGCGTTCATCAGCGCGAACCTGCCCTGGTTGAGCGAGCGCATCGGTTTGATGGTGTTGCCGGAGAGCGGTATCAAGGGTCCCTGGACCCGGATCGCCGAATGGCTCGTGCTCTACTTCCTGGTGGGTGCCATCGGAAAGGGCCTGGAGTTCCAGGCGACCGGCGGCATCCATGAGCAGGGCTGGGAGTTCTACGTGATCACTCTGTCGGTGTTCGCGATGTTCGCGTTGCCGGGGTTCATCTGGCGCTACGACCTGCGCCCGCATTTGCGTACCGGCGAGCGCCGCACCCGGTAAATAATCGCCGTCATCCCTTGCGGGGTTGGCCAGCGCTTTGGTATAGTTCTGCGTCTCGGATGCGGGGTGGAGCAGTCTGGCAGCTCGTCGGGCTCATAACCCGAAGGTCGCAGGTTCAAATCCTGCCCCCGCTACCAATTGTCAGAGAGGCCCCGTACGGGGCCTTTTTGTTAAGGGAGATCGCCGCTGGCGTATCGCCCTTGGGCCGCGCTCCCGCGCGCCTCGTGGCACCCACGGTGTCGCTGTCATCTTCAGAGGTGTACGAGGGGCGTTCGGCGCCCTTTTTTTGTTTCCGGGTCCCGCAAACGGGACGGAGTTGATCGAGACGCCCTTGTCGCAGAAGGCCGAACAACTGAATACGCTGCTAACCCCAGTGGTCGAGGGGGAGGGCATGGACCTGTGGGGGCTGGAGTACCATGCCGGGTCCAAGCCGCCCGTGGTGCGGGTTTTCATTGATGGCGAGAATGGCGTCACGGTGGAGGACTGCGCGCGCGTCAGCGAACAGGTCGGCGCGGTACTGGAAGTCGAGCAGATCCTGAAGGGCAACTACACCCTGGAAGTATCCAGCCCGGGGGTGGAACGCCCCCTTTTCACCCCCGAGCAGTTCCGTCGCTACATCGGCCACCCGGTGAAGGTGCGCCTGTCGTGGCCGGAGCACGACCGCCGCAATTTCCGCGGCGTGTTGCTGTCGGTGGACGATCCCATGATCGAAGTGGAAGTGGACGGCATGGCCTACGAGCTGCCACTGGCCGCCATCCATAACGCGCGGGTCCTCGAACAGCTGTAAAGGCAGCTGTCTTACAGAGGGTGCTGCTACGCTTTTGTTGAATCGGCAGGTGACTGCCGAGTGCGGAGAGGCAAGACATGAACAAGGAGATCCTGCTGGTCGCCGATGCCGTGGCGAACGAGAAGGGAGTGGAGAAGGACATCATCTTCGACGCCCTGGAATCGGCCCTGGCGATGGCGACTCGCAAGTACCACGGCGGCAAGATGGACGTCCGCGTGAGTATCGACCGCGAGGAAGGCGACTACGAAGCCTTCCGCCGCTGGACCGTGGTGGACGACGAGGATCCGGAGTTCGAATCCCCGGAGTACCAGATCCTGCTGTCCTATGCCCAGCAGAAGAATCCGGACGCCCAGGTGGGCGACGTCATCGAGGAACGGGTCGAGGCCGTGGACTTTGGGCGCATCGCGGCGCAGACCGCGAAGCAGGTCATCGTGCAGAAGGTGCGCGAGGCCGAGCGCGCCAAGGTGGTCGAGGAATACCAGGATCGTGTCGGCACGCTGGTGATGGGGATCGTCAAGCGCACCGACCGCAACGGCACCTACGTGGACCTGGGCAACAATGCCGAGGCACTGATCCCGCGGGAACACATGATTCCGCGGGAGACGGTCCGCACCAACGACCGGCTGCGCGGCTTCCTCAAGGAGATTCGCCCCGAGGCGCGCGGGCCACAGCTGATCCTCAGCCGGACGGCGCCGGAGTTCCTGATCGAACTGTTCAAGCTCGAAGTGCCCGAGGTGGGTCAGAACATCATCGACATCATGGGGGCGGCCCGTGATCCGGGCATGCGTGCCAAGATCGCCGTGCGTTCCAACGATTCGCGCCTCGACCCCGTGGGCGCCTGTGTTGGCATGCGCGGCTCGCGTGTGCAGTCGGTGTCCAACGAACTCGCCGGCGAGCGCATCGACATCATCGTCTGGGATGAAAACCCGGCGCAGTTCGTGATCAACGCAATGTCGCCGGCCGAGGTCCTGTCCATCGTGGTCGACGAGGACAAGCAGTCGATGGACATCGCGGTCGAGGAAGACAAGCTGTCATTGGCCATCGGCCGTGGCGGGCAGAACATCCGTCTGGCCTCCCAGCTGACCGGCTGGGAACTGAACGTGATGACCGAGGAACAGGCGGCCGAGAAGAGCGAGGCCGAGGCACAGCAGCTGGTCACCTTCTTCATGGGGGCCCTGGACGTCGACGAGGAAGTCGCCGGCATTCTGGTCCAGGAAGGCTTTACCACCCTGGACGAGGTGGCCTATGTGGACGAGGCCGAGTTGCTGGCCATCGAGGAGTTCGACGAGGACATGGTCGAGGAGCTGCGCAACCGCGCGAGCGACGCGCTCCTGACCAAGGCCATCGCGGCCGAGGAAGGTCGCGAGGGTTATCAGCCCGCGGAGGATTTGCTCAACATGGACGGCATGACGGCGGCGCTGGCGAACAAGCTGGCGTCACACGGCGTGTGCACCATGGAGGACCTGGCGGAGCAGGCATCCGACGATGTGGTCGAGATGACCGGCCTGGATACGGAAGAGGCGTCGGCGCTGATCATGACGGCGCGCGCCCCGTGGTTCGAGACCGGGGATTAACCCCGGTCGCTGGCATCGCGAACCCGTATCACAGGCTGTCGGCTGGCCTGAAAAGAATCTGGAATGGAGGTAGGCGCCATGGCGCAAATGACAGTGCAGCAATTCGCGGAATCGGTGGGGACACCGGTTGACCGCCTCATGGTTCAGCTCAAGGAGGCGGGCGTCGACGTCGATGGTCCCGAGGCGGCGATTACCGATGCCGAAAAGCGCAAGCTGCTCGATCACCTCCGCCAGTCGCACGGCGAGGGCGGCGAGTCCGGGCGCGTGACCCTGAAGCGTCGGACCCAGGCGCAGACCCTCAAGGTCAGCTCCGGTCAGGGGCGCTCGAAGACGGTCAACGTCGAGGTGCGCAAGAAACGCACCCTGAAGCGCAAGCCGGCCGAGGCCCAGCCCGAGGCGCCGGTGGAAGAGGCACCGGCGGCCGAGGAACAGGCCCCGGCTCCGGAGGCCCCCGAGGAGACCCAAGCGTCCGCCGCCCCGGTGGAAGAGCCCGCGGCCGAGGCGCCGGTGGAGGAGACCCCGGCCGCCGAAGAGACGCCCGCCGCCGAGCCGGAACCCGTTGAAGAGACGCCGGCCGAGCCGGAACCCGAGGTCGCTGAAGAGGCGCCGGCCGAAGAGCCCGCGCCGGAACCGGAGCCCGTTGAAGAGGCGCCGGCCAAGCCGAAGCGTCCGCTGAGCCGGACCGAGCAACTCGCGCTGCAGGTCGAGGCCGAGCGCGAGGCCCAGCGCAAGGCCTCCGAGGTGCGCAAGCAGGAAGCCGCCGAACGCGAGGAACGTCAGAAGCGTCGCCAGAAGGAACTGGAGGCCCAGGAAGCCAAGCGCGAGAAGGAAGAGCAGGCACGCTTGGAGCGCGAAGCCGCGTCGCGGGCGGCCGCCCCGGCGGCGCCGGAAGGCGATGCCAAGTCCGGCAAGGGCGCCCGCAAGGGCGGTCGCAAGGACGATCGCAAGGAACTGCACGTGGCCGGCGATCGTCGCGGTCGCCGCAAGAAGGGCGAGAGCCGCAAGGCTCAGTCCGCCGCCGCTCAGGCGGTGACCAGCAAGCACGGCTTTGCCAAGCCGACCGCTCCGGTGGTGCGCGAAGTCGAAGTGCCGGAGACCATCACCGTGGCCGATCTGGCCCAGGCGATGGCGATCAAGGCGCCGCAACTGATCAAGGCGCTGATGGGCATGGGCGTGATGGCGACCATCAATCAGTCCATCGATCAGGACACCGCGATGCTGGTGGTCGAGGAGATGGGTCACAAGCCGATTGCTGCGAAGGAGACGTCGGTGGAAGACGAGATCGATACCGGTCTCGAGCAGAACGCCGAGGCCAAGCCGCGTCCCCCGGTGGTCACGGTCATGGGACACGTCGACCACGGCAAGACCTCGCTGCTGGACTACATCCGCAAGGAGAAGGTCGCCTCTGGCGAGGCCGGCGGGATTACCCAGCACATCGGCGCCTACCACGTGAAGAACAACCACGACGGCGTGACCTTCCTGGATACGCCCGGCCATGCCGCGTTCACCGCGATGCGGGCCCGGGGCGCGCAGTCCACCGACATCGTGATCCTGGTGGTGGCCGCGGATGATGGCGTGATGCCGCAGACCATAGAGGCGATCCAGCATGCGAAGGCGGCGGGTGTGCCCGTTGTGGTCGCGGTAAACAAGGTCGACAAGCCAGAAGCCGAACCGGACCGGGTCATGAACGAACTGGCCCAGCACGAAGTGATCCCGGAGGCCTGGGGCGGCGATACCCAGTTCATCCATGTCTCTGCCCATACCGGGCAGGGGATCGACGAACTCCTGGAGGCCCTGGGCCTGCAGGCCGAGGTGATGGAGCTGAAGGCCCCGGACGAAGGTCCAGCCCGTGGCGTGGTGATCGAATCGCGCCTGGAGAAGGGCCGTGGCCCGGTTGCGACTATCCTGGTGCAGTCCGGCAAGCTCAAGCACGGCGACATCCTGCTTTCGGGCAAGGAATACGGTCGCGTGCGGGCGATGTTCGATGATACCGGTACGGCGGTGAAAGAAGTCGGCCCGTCGATGCCGGTGGAGGTCCTCGGGCTCTCCGGCGTGCCCGAGGCGGGCGACGAGGTCCTCGTGGTCGCGGACGACAAGACCGCCCGCGAGGTGGCCGAGCACCGCGACACCAAGCAGCGCGAGCGCAAGCTGGCCGCGCAGCAGGCAGCCAAGCTGGAGAACATTTTCAACCAGATGCAGGAAGGCGAGATCGCCACTGTGAACATCCTCATCAAGGCGGATGTCCAGGGGTCGGCCGAGGCGCTGCGCGAGTCGCTGGTCAAGCTGTCGACCGACGAGGTCCGGGTGAAGGTGGTGTCCGCCGGTGTGGGCGGGATCTCCGAGTCGGACATGAACCTGGCGATGGCCTCCGAGGCGATCGTGATCGCGTTCAACGTGCGTGCCGATGCCGGGGCCAAGCGCCTGGCGGCCGAGAACGACATCGACGTGCGCTATTACTCGGTCATCTACGAGGCCATCGACGACGTGAAACAGGCGCTGTCCGGCCTGCTGTCGGCGGAGATCCGCGAAGAGGTCATCGGTCTGGCCGAGGTGCGCGACGTGTTCAAGGCCTCGGGCTTTGGCCAGGTCGCGGGCTGCCTGGTGGTCGAGGGCTCGGTCAAGCGTGGCAACCCGATTCGCGTGCTGCGAGACAACGTCGTGATCTACGAGGGCGAGCTGGAGAGCCTGCGTCGCTTCAAGGAGGACGTGAGCGAGGTCAAGGCGGGTACCGAGTGCGGTATCGCGGTGAAGAACTACAACGACGTGAAGGCGGGTGATCAGATCGAGGTCTTCCAGCGCGTCGAGGTGGCCCGGACGCTCTGATGCCCGGAAACCGCGATTTCCATCGGTCGGACCGTGTCGGCGAGCAGATCCAGCGCGAGCTGGCCGAGCTGATCCGCATGGAGGTCAAGGATCCGCGCGTCGGCATGATTACCCTGGCCGGGGTCGAGGTCTCGCGCGATCTCGCCCATGCCCGGGTGTTCTTCACCCAGCTGGGGGGGGCCGAAAAGGGCCAGGAAGCGCAGAAAGGGCTGAACAATGCGGCCGGCTTCCTGCGCCGGGCACTGGGCCAGCGTATGCGGCTGCGCTCGGTGCCGCAGCTGCGCTTTGTCTACGACGACACCCCGGAGCGCGGTGCCCATCTGTCTTCGCTGATCGACCAGGCGCTGGCAGAGGACCGGGCGCATCATGCCGACGACGCGGAATCGCGGACGGACGATGCTCCGGATGAAGACGGGGATGACGGACGCGGGCCCGGCGAAGGACCGGAACGCGGGGCCTGAGCCCGCGCGTATCCGGCCGGACGGTTCTTCCATGGCGGGCAAGCGGCGCGAGGTCGACGGCATCCTGTTGCTGGACAAGCCGCGCGGGCGCAGTTCCAACCAGGCGCTTGGCCGGGTCAAGTATCTGTTGCAGGCGAAGAAGGCCGGTCATACCGGGGCGCTGGATCCGCGGGCGACCGGCCTGCTGCCGTTGTGCTTCGGGCAGGCCACCAAGGTCTCCGGCTGGCTGCTGGATGCGGACAAGCGCTACATCGCCGAGGCGCGCCTGGGTGTGGAGACCGACAGTGCGGATCTCGATGGCGCGGTGATCCGCGAGGCGGTTGTCCCGGAAATCGCGCCGGCGACGTTGCGCGAACTGGAGCAGCGCTTCAGTGGCGAACAGGCGCAGGTGCCGCCCATGGTCTCGGCACTGAAGCACCAGGGCCGGCGGCTGTACGAACTCGCCCGTCAGGGCATGGAGGTTGACCGGCCCCCGCGCGTCGTGCGGATCCATTCCCTCCGCATCGAGCAGACGGCCCCGGATCGCCTGCGTCTTGACGTGCATTGCTCCAAGGGGACCTATATCCGTTCGCTGGTGGCCGATATCGGCCACGCACTGGGTTGTGGCGCGGCGGTGGATACCCTGCACCGAGTGGGGCATGGTCACTTCGATGCGTCCGCGATGGTGTCGCTGGAGGCCATCGAGGCCGCCTTCGAGGCAGGTGGGGCGCCCGCCATCGAGGCCCTGCTGCATCCCGCGGAGACGGCACTGGCGCACTGGCCGGCCGTGACGCTGGATGCGGCCGCCGGCGCTGCCATGCGTCATGGCAATCCGGCCGGCGCCGAGGCGGTACTGGAACAGTCCCCGGGTGCGCCCGATGCCCCGCTGGAGCCGGAAACCGGCTGGCCGCTGGTGCGGATATGTGATGCCGACCGTCGCTTCCTGGCGGTGGGCGTGCGCGACGATCAGGGGCAGGTTCGGGCGCGGCGTCTGTTCGTGCCGCCGGTCTGAGTGCGCCCGGTTGTTTTCTGTTCATGGCCGCGCGCGTCGTGCTACCATTGCGCGCCTATCGCCAGCGCCACTGGTCGATTAACGGTCTAGAAATCTCAGGAGTCAGGTTTTCATGTCGCTCACTACCGAAGAAAAATCGGCCATCGTCGAGAAGCACAAGCGCGATGCCAACGACACCGGTTCGCCCGAGGTCCAGGTTGCGCTGCTGACGGCCCGCATCCAGCATCTGATGGGGCATTTCGACAAGCACAAGCAGGATCATCACTCGCGCCGCGGGCTGCTGAAGATGGTCAGCCAGCGTCGCAAGCTGCTGACCTACCTCAAGCGCCACGACCAGGACCGCTATCAGGCCCTGGTTCAGGAGCTTGGGCTGCGCCGCTAAGGCCGGCACAACGGGCCCGCGCCACCGGTGCGGGCCCGTTCGCTTTCGGGGCCGCGCAAACGTCCCGCGAAGGCTAGAATTCAGGCATCAATGTCGCATGAACACGGGAAACGGGAAATAACGTGGCATACAAGAAGTCATTCCAGTACGGAAACCATACCGTCACCTTCGAGACCGGTGACATCGCACGCCAGGCCAGTGGCGCCGTCCTCGTCAACATGGCCGAGACCGTGGTTCTGGTCACCGTGGTCGCCCGCAAGGACGCCGATCCCGGGCGCGACTTCTTCCCCCTGACCGTGAACTATCAGGAACGCACCTATGCGGCCGGCAAGATCCCCGGCGGGTTCTTCAAGCGCGAGGGACGTCCGAGCGAGAAGGAGACCCTGACCTGCCGTCTGATTGATCGCCCGATCCGTCCGCTGTTCCCCGAGGGCTTCAAGAACGAGACCCAGGTGGTTGCGACCGTGATGTCGATCAACCCCGAAGTGGACCCCGACATCCCCGCGATGCTCGGTACCTCCGCAGCGCTGGCGCTTTCCGGCGTGCCGTTTGCCGGCCCGATCGGTGCCGCGCGCGTCGGTTACCGCGCCGGCGAGTACCTGCTGAACCCGACCTACAGCGCCCTGGAGGAATCCGACCTGGACTTGGTCGTGGCGGGTACCGAGAACGCCGTGCTGATGGTGGAATCCGAGGCCAATCAGCTGTCCGAAGAGGCGATGCTGGGCGCGGTGATGTTCGGTCACGAGCAGATGCAGGCTGCCATCCAGGCGATCCGGGAGCTGGCCGCCGAGGCCGGCAAGCCCGCCTGGGACTGGCAGCCGCAGGCATCCATCGAGTCGCTGGAGGATTCGATCAAGGGCGTGATCGGCAGCGAGCTCGTCGAGGCGTACCAGATCGCCGAGAAGCAGGCACGCACCCAGCGCATCGGGGAGCTGCGGGCCAAGGCCGTGGAGGCCCTGGCCAGCGAGGACGAGTCCGGCCCCAGCGCGGATGACGTGAAGACGGCCTTCCATGACCTCGAGTACCGCCTGGTGCGGGATCGCATCCTTGACGGCAACCCGCGCATCGACGGCCGCGACACGAAGACGGTCCGGCCAATCACGGTGGATACCAGTGTCCTGCCGCGCGCGCACGGTTCCGCGGTGTTCACCCGCGGCGAGACGCAGGCGATGGTGGTTGCAACCCTTGGGACGGACCGCGACGCGCAGGTGATCGACGCACTGGAAGGCGAGCGCCGCGACCGCTTCATGCTGCATTACAACTTCCCGCCCTACTGCACCGGCGAGACTGGTTTCGTCGGCACGCCCAAGCGCCGTGAAATCGGCCACGGGCGACTGGCCAAGCGCGGTGTGCAGGCGGTGGTGCCAAGCGAGACCGATTTCCCCTACGTAGTCCGCGTGGTCTCCGAGATCACGGAATCCAACGGGTCCAGCTCGATGGCCTCTGTCTGTGGCACTTCGCTGGCGCTGATGGATGCCGGGGTCCCGCTGAAGTCTCCCGTCGCGGGGATCGCGATGGGGCTGATCAAGGAAGGCGAACGCTTCGCGGTGCTATCCGACATCCTGGGCGACGAGGACCATCTGGGCGACATGGACTTCAAGGTCGCGGGGACCTCGGACGGCGTCACCGCCCTGCAGATGGACATCAAGATCGACGGCATCACCCGCGAGATCATGGAGCAGGCACTGGCGCAGGCGCGCGACGGCCGCATGCATATTCTCGGCTGCATGAACGAGGCGCTGCCGCGGCACCGTGAAGAGATGTCGTCCCATGCGCCGCGTTTCATCACCATGAAGATCAACCCGGACAAGATCCGCGACGTGATCGGCAAGGGCGGGGCGACCATCCGTGCCCTGACCGAGGAGACCGGCGCAAGCATCGACATCCAGGACGACGGTACGGTGAAGGTGGCCTCCACCGACCAGGCCGCCGGGCTCGAGGCCAAGCGGCGCATCGAGGAGTTGACCGCGGATATCGAGGTGGGTCGCCAGTACACCGGGAAGGTGGCCAAGATCATGGATTTCGGCGCGTTCGTGTCGATCCTGCCGGGCCGTGACGGCCTTGTGCATATCTCGCAGATCTCCGACGAACGAGTCGAGAACGTAGGCGATTTCCTGTCCGAGGGTGATTCCGTGACGGTTCGCGTGCTGGAGGTGGATAAGCAGGGTCGCATCCGCCTGAGCATGAAGGCGGTCGAACCCGAATCCTGATCGGACACCGTTCGTTCAGGGGCACCGGATTCCGGTACCTGACCATTCAGATTCGGGACGTTTCGGCATGGACCTCGTCAGTATTCGCAAGAGTTATCGCCGGTATGCCCGCCATTACGACGCGACGTTCGGGCGGGTGTTCGCCACGGGGCGTGCGAGTGCGCAGGAAACCCTGGCACCTCTTTCCGGCAAGAGAATCCTGGAGGTTGGCGTGGGTACCGGTATCTCGCTGCCGGACTACCCGGACGACTGCGAGGTTGTGGGCATCGACGTCTCCCGGGAGATGCTGGAGGTCGCGCGCGACCGCCTGAACGGTGGCCTGCCCGCCGTATCGGGGCTGTGCGAGATGGACGCGGAGCAACTCGGCTTCGCCGACAACAGCTTCGACGCGGTGGTGGCAATGTACGTGGCGACCGTCGTACCCGATCCCGAGGCGCTGTTCGCCGAGATGTGGCGGGTCTGCCGCCCGGGCGGGCGCCTGCTGGTGGTCAATCACTTCGCCTCGCAGCAGTGGCTGCTCCGGGGCTTCGAGCGATGCCTGCGGCCGCTGTCGAAGGCCGTGGGCTTTCGCCCGGACATGGAGTACGAGGACTTCGTGCGCGTGACCGGGCAGGAACCCTGCATGGTCGCCCCGGCCAGCCTGTTCGGTTACTGGAAGCAGGTCGAGTTCCGCAAGCCCGCCTGAACAGCCGTCCTTCCGGGTGGGGCTTCGCTACGAGCACCACCATCGCGAGACTCCGGCCAGGGGCCGCGGCACAAAAGCGCGCAGCGCGTTGAACGGCCGCAGGCCGGTCCGAAGGACGAGCGCAGCGAGTAATCTCCGGACGAAACCCCGTGTTCGCCCCGGCCCGCGCCCGGGGCCGCCCATGAACGTCGCCACGTCGCAGCGCTCCTCGCGATCGCGGTGCTTGTGACAACGCCACGTTTTGTCAACGCCGCGTGAACAGCGGCAGTTCGTGGCGCCGCGCATTGGCCGCGATGAAGCGGCCCCTGCTGTCCTCCTCCTGGTCCAGGGCCGCCTGTTCGGTCGAGGCCTCGCCGATGATCGTTGCGAAGAAGACCTCGAGTTCGCGGCCGTCCACCCGCAACGCACCAAAGGCGGAACCATCCGCCGCCGGGTGCCAGAAGAGTCGCGGTTGCCAGTTGCAGCCCTGGATCTTCGGGTGGTGGAACAGCTCGATCAGCCGTTGTTCGAGTATGTCGGACATGGGAACCTCGGTTGGGACGTGGCGGACGAAGACCTGAGCGGGACGCTGATCCGTGTTTCCATGGCGGTTGCGCCTGCTGTTACGAAAAGGCGTTACTGTAGAGGAACCCCGCCCACTGCGTCAGAGGACCCCGACGAATGGCCATCGACTGGAAGCGCTACGACCCCGCCCCGTTCTATGACGAACTGATCGAAAAGCCGGGCAAGCCCCGTGGGCCGGGCAAGGCGCTGGCCGAATACCTCGCCTCGCTGGACGAGGGCGAGATTCACAGCCGCAAGCAGTCGGCGGACAACGCGATCCTTGAGATGGGCATTAGCTTCACGGTCTACACCGAGGGCGAGAACATCGATCGCGCCTGGCCGTTCGACATCATCCCCCGGGTCATCGCGCGCAAGGAGTGGGATCAGGTCTCGGCCGGCCTGGAACAGCGGCTGAATGCGCTGAACCTGTTCATTGACGACATCTACAACGAGCAGCGGATCTTTCAGGACAAGGTGATCCCGCGCTATGTACTGAACCAGTCGAAGAACTTCCGCGAGCAATGCATCGGGATCAAGCCGCCGCAGGGCGTGTGGGCGCATATCTGCGGCACCGACCTGGTGCGCGACGGGTCGGGGCAATTCTATGTCCTGGAGGACAACCTGCGGGTGCCCTCCGGGGTCTCCTACATGCTGGAAAACCGCCAGGTCACCAAGCGCGTGTTCCCGGAGATGTTCGAGAGCTCCAGCATCCTGCCGGTGGACGAATACCCCACCCAGCTGTTCGACATGCTGGCGTCCATCTCGCCGCGGCCGCAGGATTACCCGGAGATCGCGGTGCTGACACCCGGCATCTACAACTCCGCGTATTTCGAGCACTCCTTCCTCGCCCAGCGCATGGGTGCCGAGCTCGTGGAGGGCGCGGACCTGGTGGTCGGGGACGACGACTGCGTCTATATGCGCACCATCGACGGGCTGGAGCGCGTCGACGTGATCTACCGTCGCATCGATGACGAGTTCCTCGATCCGGAGGTCTTCAACCCCGACTCCATGCTGGGCGTGCCCGGCCTGATGCGGGCCTGGCGCCAGGGCAACGTCGGGCTGGCCAACGCCCCCGGCGCCGGCGTGGCGGACGACAAGGTGATGTATGCCTACGTGCCGGACATCATCCGCTACTACCTGGACCAGGAACCGATCATCCCCAACGTGCCGACCTATCTGTGCGTGAACGAGAAGGACCGCGCCTATGTGCTGGACCATCTCGACGAGCTGGTGGTGAAGCCGGCCAACGAGTCCGGCGGCTACGGGATGCTGGTCGGCCCGCACGCCACCAAGAAGCAGCGGGCGGAGTTTGCCCAGCTGATCAAGAAGGACCCGCGCAACTACATTGCTCAGCCGACGCTGGATCTTTCCGTGGCACCGACCCTGTGCGGCGACGAGATCGAGCCGCGCCACCTGGACCTGCGCCCGTTCATCCTGCAAGGCGTACGCACCGACGTGACCGCCGGCGGATTGACGCGCGTGGCCATGCGCAAGGGTTCACTGGTGGTGAACTCCTCGCAGGGCGGGGGCAGCAAGGACACCTGGATCGTGGACGAGGAGAACTGAGATGCTCTCGAGAGTCGCCGAACGCGTCTACTGGATGGCGCGCTATGTCGAGCGCGCCGAGAATACGGCACGCATGGTCACGGCCTTCAATCTGTTGTCGCTGGACATGCCGAAATCGGTGCAGGTGTCGTGGAAGGGCCTGGTGGAGGTCACCGGCAACGAGGGCCTGTTCGACAATCACTATCAGCGGGACGATGAGCGCAATTGTGTGAAATTCCTGCTGGCGGATGCCGACAACCCGAGTTCGGTGCTCAACTCCCTGCAGGCGGCGCGCGAGAATGTGCGTACCACCCGCGACCTGGTTCCCTCCGAGGCGTGGGAGGTGATGAACGAGCTGTATCTGTTCGCCCGTGACCATATCGACCAGGGCATCGGCAAGCGCGGCCGTTTCGAGTTTCTCTCCGAGGTGGTTCAGCGCTGCCAGACCCTGACGGGGCTGCTGGCCGGCACCATGAGTCATGATGCGGCCTATGACTTCATCCGCCTGGGTCGCAATCTGGAGCGAGCCGACATGTCCACCCGGCATGTCGACGTGGGCGCACTCAAACTCCTGAAAAAGGACGGCGAGGACCCCGACCCCTACGAAGGACTGCTATGGACCAGCATCCTGCGCTCCGGGAGTGGTTTCCAGATGTACCGCCAGCATGTGAAGAGGCGGATCAACGGTGTGGACGTGGTGCGGTTCCTGCTGCAGGACACCGCCTTCCCGCGTTCGGTGACCCACACCCTGACTCAGGTGCAGGATGCGCTGGAGAAGTTGCCACGCAACGAACTGCCGCTGCGTCTGGTCATCCAGGCGCGCCGCCACGCCTCCAGTGCGCATGTGGAGGAACTGATCGCGGAAGACGGCCTGCATGCCTTCATGGATGTGCTGCAGCGGGATATCGGGGATATCCACGGTGCGAACGTGGAGACCTGGTTCCGGATCGCGCCGGTGCAAACCCAGACTCAGGCGGCATAGGGAGGTATTGGACGGATCGCGGGTGAAGCTGCGATCCGTTCAGCGGCGGGACTTTTTCGGCTTGCCGGAAGAGGATGCGGCCGACTTGCCGGATCCGCGGCTGACGCGGGTCCCGCGCTGCTTGCGCGCGTGGGCGGACTCCCAGTCGAAGCGGGGCAGCTCGGTGAAGGCCTTCTTGATGTTGGTGTCCCAGGCCTGCGTGAGCGAGCGCAGGTAGGCGTCGTCGGTCTCCAGGCACAGGTAATGGTCGAAGGTCAGGGTGCCCCGCTCGTAGACCATCACCTCGATCGGCGGGCCCACGGTCAGGTTCGAGCGAATGGTCGAGTCGATGGAGACCAGGGCGCAGCGCGCGGCATCCCCCAGCGGGGTGGCCGGTTCGATGATGCGATCCAGGATCGGCTTGCCGTACTTGCTCTCGCCGATCTGAAGGAAGCGGGTCTGCTGCGAGGTGGTGATGTAGTTGCCCTGCGGGTAGACCATGAAGATCGCCGGGGTGTCGTCGCCGATCTGGCCGCCGATGATCAGGGTGGCCTCGGCCTTGATGCCGGAGCGGGACAATGCTTCGGAGTGCTTCTCCGCCTCTTCCCGGTTGAGCCGGCCAAGGTATTCGGCGGCATCCGACATGCGTTCCACCGTCGCCAGGCTTTCCTCGGCGCCTTCCTCCATGTCGCGCTTGAGCTGCTGCACCACCGATTGCGTGGTGGCCAGATTGCCCGCGGTGAGGACGACGAAGACTCGCTGCCCCTCGATCTCGAAGGTGTGCATCTTGCTGTACGTGCTCACCTGGTCCACGCCCGCGTTGGTGCGGGAGTCGGAGGCGAAGACGAGGCCGTCGTCCAGATCGATGGCGACACAGTAGGTCATGGGGGCGCGGGTTTCCGGGCAAGGCAGTGACGGCATACTAGGGCTGGGGTCGGGGGGCGTCAACGCGGTGCAGCGATGAGCCCTGCCGGCGAATGCACCGAACCGGTGCCCCCGAACGGTGGTCTGTTACGGCATTGGACCCCAATTCCTCGAGGAGATTGCGATGTTCCGGGCGGGCCTGTGGCTGTTGCTGATCCTGTTGGTTCTGCCCTCGACGGCGGGGGCCGATGCCCTCGAATCCGACGCCCTGATCGAGCGCATGAAGGCCGGCGGGCTGGTGATCTACTGGCGCCACGCGGCCACGGATCGCAGCCGCCGTGACCAGGACCTCACCGACATGAATCGCTGCGAGCTGCAGCGCAATCTGGACGACGGCGGGCGCGAACAGGCACGCCGGGTGGGCGAGGGGTTCGAACGCCACGCGATCCCGGTGGAGCGCATCCTGAGCTCGGCGTTCTGCCGCAATATCGATACCGCGCGGATCGCCTTCGGCGAGGACTCCTGGGAGGTGCGGGACGATCTGTTCAACGTGCCGCCGGTACGTGACCGCCAGCGTCAGCAGGACCTGGTGGCCGCCCTGCGGGACTACCTTGTGACACCGCCGGAGGATGCGAAAAAAAACGTGGTCATCGTGGGCCACAACATTAATCTGCAGCGCGCCGCACGCGTGCGCATCGACGAGGGCGAGATGGCGCTATTCGAGCCGGGCGGCGACATGCCCCGTGTCCTTGGAACTCTCACTCCCGGCGATTTCGAGTGATACCCGGCCCCGCGCGGCGGGGCCGGGACGGAGGCTAGTAGAGGAAGTCGGGCAGGTGCTTGCGCAGGGTAGTAGCGTCGGTGGACTTGGTCACGTTCTTGGCCACCTCGGCGGTGACACTCTGGGCAACGGTCGGGTCCAGCATGTCGCGCAGGGCGCCCAGGAACGAGGGTGCGGCGACGATTACCAGCTTCTTGAAACTGCCGCTGTGGTAGGCGGTCTTGAGTCGCTCCGCCACCTGGCGGGCAAAGCGGTTGCGCTCGTTGGCGGCAGGGTCTGTGCTGTCCTGCATGGCGTGGCGGGCGTCTCCGCTGGCACTGCTCCAGCTGCGCCCGGGACGGTCCGAGACCAGATCCTGATTGTGGGCGCGGGACTCGGTGTGCGAGAGCGTCTCGCTCTCGTGCATCCCCTGACAGGCGCGGCCCTCGCAGGCAAAGATGCGGGCGCGCGCGGCATCGGCGACAACGATCCAGACAGTATCCATGCAGATCCTCCTGTAGCGTAGACGGGGTCCCGTCCGGCCCGTTACTGGGCCACGGGGACCGCTGCGGGGTTGGCCCGGCAGACACCGGCCCCGTTTCCGAGTGTAGATGCTTTGCCGTCGCCCGGATGGGAGGGCCGTGCGATGGTGATCACCGATCCCGAGGTCAAGCCACGAACGACGATCCGGATCCTGGAGGTCACCCGGGAGGCCCTGTTTGCGCCACTACGCTTTGATCCCCACCATCACTGCCCAGCACCCGCTGGACGGGCGCCATGGTGACCCTCCAGCGGGTGCGGTATTCCAGGGTGCCTCCGGCCAGCAGTGGCAACACCGTGGCCGGTGACGACGTGAGCCCGCTCTGGGCCGATGACCCGCGGTCAATCTTGGGCGGGACCGATATCCTGTGACGTTTGTTGCCCTGCGTGGGACGTCCGGTACTGGCGGAGGCGCCGGGGCTGGCCTGACGAGGAGTTCGAGACGGATGGAGTTCAGGACTGTCAGCGGCGCGGGGATCGTGCCCTACCTGGAAGATGTGGCGCGCCTGCGCATCGCGGTGTTCAGCGAGTGGCCCTATCTCTACCAGGGCAGCGCGGAGTACGAGGCGCGCTACTTGCAGGACTACGTCGACTGTCCGGACAGCACGCTGGTGCTGGCGCTGGAGGGCCGGCGTGTCGTGGGGGCTTCCACCGCGCTGCCGCTGGCGGCGGCCGAGCCGGAGTTCCAGGCCCCGTTTCGCGAACACGGGCTGGATCCCGCGGCGTACTACTACCTGGCGGAATCGGTACTGGAACCCGACTACCGCGGGCAGGGAGCCGGGCACCGGTTCTTCGATGAACGCGAGGCGGCGGCCCGGCGCCTGGGCTTCGCCCATGCCACCTTCTGTGCCGTGGTACGACCGGAGGATCACCCGCGGCGCCCGGCCCGTTACCGGCCGCTGGACGCCTTCTGGGAGAAGCGCGGTTACCACCGCGCCGAGGGGCTGGTCTGCCATTTTCCCTGGCCGGACATCGGCGAGACGCAGGACAGTCTCAAGCCCCTGCAGTTCTGGTGGCGACGGCTCTGAGCGGATCCTGGTATCCGGGCGCTACGTCCCGGAATGGTCGTCGCCCGGATCGTTCTCTCCCTTGAGCAGGCCGGCCAGTCCGGCGAACGGGTTGTGCGTGGCCGCGGTCCCCGTCGCCGTGCCACTGCCGGGGGTGGCGTCGGTGTAGCGCTGGTGCTCGTTGTCGTGGCAGTACAGGCACAGCAGCTCCCAGTTGCTGCCGTCGGCGGGATTGTTGTCGTGATTGTGATCACGGTGGTGCACGGTCAGCTCGCGCAGGTTGGCACGGGTGAACTCGCGTCCGCAGCGGCCGCATATCCACGGGTACATCTTGAGCGCCTGTTCACGGTAGCCGCGCTCCCGTTCGGCCTGCGACTGCCGCGCCTGTGCAACGAGTTGGTCCAGTCGGTCATTGGAATGTTTCATGGTGCCCCCAGACATGCTCATGCGGCGACGCGTGCGTCGATGATGCGATCACCGCCCTTGTCCTTGGCACGATACATCCGAAGGTCCGCCTCGTGCACCAGGGCCCCGGCGTCGGTTGCCGTCGTGTCCTCCGGCCAGCTCGCGATGCCGATGCTCGCGGTCAATGGCTTGCCGTCGGGCGTGTGACTGGCCGGTTCACCTAGCACCCGTTCAAGTGCCTGGCGTGCCGCGTCCCGGTTGGTTTCCGGCATCAGGATCAGGAATTCCTCGCCGCCCCAGCGGATCACGCTGTCGATACTGCGCAGGCGGTTAGTCAGGGCGGTGGCGACGGCGCACAGGGCTCGGTCGCCTTCCTCGTGTCCGAAGCGGTCGTTCAACGCCTTGAAGCGGTCGAGGTCGACAAAGGCCACGGCGAGTGGCCGGCCCTGCCGTCGCGTCCGAGCCATCTCGCGCTCCAGCAATTGTTCGCCGCTGCCGCGCGTATAGCAGCCGGTCAGGGCATCGCGCGAAGATTCCCGCACCAGAGCGGCCAGGAACTGTAACTGGCTCGTGCTGGCCAGCGCGCCGACCGAGGCAATCAGGAGCAACAGCCAGAAGGCACCGAGATGCGTGGTCCACTCCATGCTGTCGAGCTGGAGCAGGGCCGCCACCGCCTGGCCGGCGAGTACCGGGATCGAGTAGGCCACGGCCTCGGTGACGGTGAGCGGAAAGATGGCCAGCCCCGCGATCATCACGAAGGGCAGGAAGGCGTAGCCGGCGGCGATGGCGGCTTCGATCCCGGCCATTTCCTGCAAGGCGAGCAGCGGGTGGGAATAGAGAAAGAAAAGGGTCGGAATGGCGAACAGAAGGGCCAGCGCGACCCAGGCCCGCGGCATGCTGTCCGAGGACTGATAGCGGAGCGACATCCACAGGAAGGCGGCGCTCGTCAGCAGGCGCACCAGCGCGAGTTCGCCCCAGACCGGCCAGGGCAGGAACACGAGGTCCACCAGGATCCAGAGTGGCGTGAGCAGGGCGAAAAGGAACGCGACCAGGCGCACCCGGGAGATGATCAGGCGGGCCCGCTGGTGCTCCAGCAGGGGGTGGTGACGCCAGGGCATCAGCAACAACTCCGGGTCGGGGCAGCCCAGCTGCTGTTTCAACCCCTGGATCAGGGTGGGCGGTGCCCCACTCATGCAGGTGGGTTCCCGAGCCGTGGACCGGGGTGGCCGACGTGGAAGCCGATCGACTGGACCGCTTCGAGGATCTCCCGATCCTCGACAAATTCCTCAATGGTGTGTTCGTAGAACAGGGGGGTGGTCGCGTTGACGGTCAGGAATACCAGCAGGGCGACGGCCATGATCGCTGCGATGATGAACAGTCTCAGGCGCGGGGCATGGCGGGACGCGGGTCGAGATTCCGCATTCATGGATGACCTCGAGCATGGGTGGATGCCCGTGGCCGGGCATGGAGGTCGTCAGGTTGAGGAATCGGTTCCGATTTCGGCTTGATCTGGATCAACATCCATCGAAAATCTATATATCGGAATGAATCGATGGATGCTTTGGTTTCTCCCGGTCATCCTTGGGGCCCGCTTGACGGGCCCTCCGGGCTGCGCGGCGGGTAACTGCCGCGTGGCCCGGCTGCCGGGGCTTAGTCACTCTCGCGGAGGTGGCGGGCCAGGTCCCCGGGTGGGCGTTCATGACCTGCGGGCAGGGTGGCTCCAGGGTCCCGCAGCCAGGCGGCGATGTCCGCGAAGGTGGACTCGGCTCGGGTGTAGCGGGTCAGCATGTGGTAACCCTCGGGATAGAGCACGGCGCGATGATCGCCGGACTCCTTCGCGGCCAGTCCCTCCAGCAGGCGCGCCAGGGGCAGCGGCGGCACCAGGTCGTCGCGGCCCCCGTACAGCGTCAGGCTAGGTGGAGGAAGGTCGGGGCCGGCCTCCAGCGCGCGGCTCATCAGGGTGGTCAGGCCATCCAGGGCATCGATGCGGGCATGGCGCAGCACCCGCGGGTCGTCGCGCATCTGCTCCAGCACGGCAGGGTCATCCGTCGGGCGGATATCCAGTTCCGCCGCCATCTCGCCGTCCAGGCGCCAGCCGGGCGTCAGGCGCGCCCCCAGCCACAGCCCGAAGCGCTGGTACCAGGGCATGTCGCCGCGGCTCCAGACCGCGGGTGCGATCAGTACCGTCCCGGCCACCAGCGACGATGCATCCCCGTGGTCGGGTGTGCCCGCGACGGCGAGCAGCGCGACGGCGCCGCCCATGCTCTTGCCGATCAGGTAGGGCGACTTCCCGGGATAGCGTTCGTGCAGCAGCCGCAGCGCGGTGCGGGCGTCCTCGGCCATCAGCCGGTAACCGGACCAGTAGCCGACGTTCCGCGTGGCCCCGAAGCCGCGCTGATCATAGGCATAGACCGCGATGCCGTGTGCGGCGAGCGCTTCACCCAGGGCCTGCATGCTGCCCCCGTGGTCGTTGAAGCCGTGCAGCGCGAGCACGACCTCATCGGGTTCGTCCGGTCCCCAGCGGTGCAGCGGCAGCTGGTCGCCATCGGCCGTTTGGATGGCTTCCGGGTCGATCATCGGTGTACGTGGTTCGTCGCCGGCCGGGCTGGGGGTCGGTCCCGCGCAGCCGGCCAGCCAGAGTGCGGCGACCGGCACCAGCAGGCGAAGCGTCCGGTTACCGCGCATCGGGCGGGTCGTCTCCCCCGTCGGCGCTGCTCTGGGCCTTGGGCGGGAACAGGAACTCGCGGGGATGTTCACGCAGGTGGTGACCGTAGGCGCGGAACACACGCCCGAAAGCCCCGATACGCACGCCGCGGGCGCGCAGCGCGACGTAGAGCGCGAGCCCGAAACTGACCCACAGGTTGACCGCGCCGATCAGCAGCACGAACACCAGGAACAGCGCAAACACCGTCAGGCCGGGGGCCTCGCTCGCGGTTACATAGCCCAGGTTGGCCGAGGCGAAGGCTACGTGCTGGATATCCAGCGGGAGGCTCAGCAGGTACCCGATATAGCCGGTAACCCCCAGCAGGACCCCGAACAGGAAGTTGCCGAACAAGGCCCCGTAGTTGTAGCCGATCCAGTCGGCCAAGCGGTGCCGCGCGCCAGTCGGGAGCAGCCGACGCAGCAGGGGGTGTTCGCGCAGTCTCCCGGGCAGGTCAAGATAGGCGCAGCGGTTGTCGAAGAAGCCGGCGATCAGTCCGGAGACGAACAGCCATACCCCGGCGATCGCGGCGAAGAAAAGCGCCAGGCCCATGATCGGGCGCAGGCCGTCCATCAGGTAGTCGATCTCGCGACTCGACAGGATCGGGGACTCGAACATCGTAGGCGCGAGGAGGCCAATCACGATGGCTGTGGGCAGGGCAATGCCCACGTTGCCGAGCACCGCGGCAAACTGCGAACGCCCCACGCGCATCAGCAGATCCGCCATCTTGCTCGGGTCGGCCGTGCCCCGTTCGCTCTCCTCGATCGCGGCGGCCAGGTGCGCGGCGGTCATCGCCGGCTGCTTGGTGGCCACGGTGAAGTGCAGGATGTGGATCAGCACGAAGCCCAGACCGTAGTTGAGACTCACCCAAAGGGTGTTGGCGGCCTCGGACAGCCCCAGTGATTCGATCTGGATCTTGATCAGGGCCATGACCGCGATGATCAGCCCGGCGCCGGCGCCGGAGCACAGCATCTGGAGGTACTCGCTGCGCGATTGCGTGATGTATTGTTCGCCGGTATCGCTGACGTGCTGGGTGATGCTGCGCGAGACCAGCCGGATGTTGTCCTGCCACAGGGAGCGCACTCCGTGCTGGCGGGCGCTGATGGTGATGAGTTCGCGGAATACCCCTACCGCTGCGGCGCGGGTGTCGCGGCCAGGGTCGGGTTCCAGCAGGTCGAGCAGCTTGTGGATGCGCTGGAGCGTCTGGTCCAGCCGCTCCAGTAGGTGGGTGAGCGACAGGCTGTTCCCGTGTGCGATGGCCTGACGGCGCAGGCGCGCGATTTGCTCGCCGCACTGCTCCAGCAACACCCGCGCGTGGCGGTCGTCCATGCGCTCGTGGTTGGGGTCTTCCAGTGCGGTGCGGTAGTCGAGAACGTAGGCGGAGATCTCCCGCTCCTGGGCGACAAAGGCGGAGTTACGTTCGGCGATGGAGGGGTCCAGGCGCAGCAGTTCCGGCTCCAGTTCCTCCGCGGCGACCCAGATGGAGAGCATCTCCAGGGCGTAGAGGATCTCTTCGCGGGCCCGTTGCAGCACGCCGGGGTGCTCGCCGGAAAGGCAACCCAGAGACTCCAGAAAACGCCACCAGGCATCGTCCGGTAGGGCCGCGACCCAGATGGCATCCTCGGTCTGGTGGAAGACGTGGAACAGCACGTCCTTCAGATCCCGCCGGTCCATGGGCCGCGGATTGACGCGCTCGTAGATCAGTTCCGTCGCCTCGCGGAAGAACCCCTTGCGCGAGAACAACCCGATATCGGTGTACAGCGTGAGGTGCCGGGCGTCTTCCAGCCCGTCTTCCAGCCGTGTTCGAAGCCGGTCCTGCAGGCGTGGGTTTTCCGTCAGCGCCAGGGTCAGTTGTTCGATCCGGGCGATCACCGGAGCGACGTTGCGCGGGTCTTCCGGGCGCAGCCAGTCGACGAGCCGGCGGAGTGTCTCGGCCAGGTCGAGGTCGGCGTCTTCCACGCGGGCGAGAAGGTGGTCCGCATCCTGCTTTGGCATGGCAATCCCTGGGCTCGTGGGCGTAAGTGCATCATTATACGAGTGCAGGTCCGGGCGGCGCCGTCCGAGGCGTCGATTCATGCCGGCCTGAACGCTGGAGCGACCGAACGTGGGTGGCGCGGCGCCGCCGGCACGGAACCGTGCATTGAGCTTGGGGCCCGCGGCGTTCACAATACGCCCTCCAATTCTCCCGTGTACCCGCGCCGGCCGGCGTTGTATGAGGCGGCCGGCAGTGCGTGCGCGGACTCCCGTGCGGGTTCGGGCCGCGACGCGCGGGAACCACGCGACCCCGGGTCATGGCCCAGAGCGAATCGATGATCCAGCTGCGTACCTACGTCTACATGGATTCCCTCCAGCCGCAGCTGGCGGAATACATGGCTACGGTCTCCCAGGGTTTTCTGCCCGTTCCGGGGGATTCCTGCCTGTGGGTGGAGGTCTCGCCGGGGATGGCGGTGCACCGTCTGACCGACGTGGCACTGAAGGCGACCAACGTCCACCTCGCGCAGCAGGTGGTGGAGCGCGAGTTCGGCTCCATGGTGATCCACCACCGCGACCAGAGCGAAGTGCAGGAGGCCGGCCGGGGGCTGCTGGCGCGTCTGGGCGCCAGCCAGGACGATCGCCAGCCCTGCCGCATCCCGTGGCAGGAGACCATTCGCGGGATGACCCCGGATCATACCGTGCTGATCAACCGCCAGAATCGCCGCGGCAACATGATCCTGCCGGACCAGAGCATGTTCATTCTCGAGGCGGAACCGGCCGGTTATATCATCTACGCCGCGAACCAGGCCCTGAAGGCGGCCAGTGTCTCGCTGATCGACGTACGCGCGGTCGGCGTCTTTGGCCGTCTCACCCTGGCCGGTCGGGAAGGCGACGTCGACGAGGCAGCGCGCGCGGCGATCCACGCGCTGCACAACCCCGCCGGGACCTGAGATGCATCGCGCGCAGCTGCTGGAACTGCTCGCCCGGCACCAGACGACCTTCATCGAGGAGGCCGGTTTCGTCCGCCGGGCGCTGGATTTCGTCAACGAGCACCCGGACTGCTTCCACTGTGACCTGACCCCGGCGCATGTGACCGGCTCCGCCTGGGTGGTCAGCCCGGACCGCGAGAAGGCTCTGTTGCTGCTGCACGGCAAGCACCATCGCTGGTTCCAGCCGGGCGGGCATGCCGACGGCCAGGCCGACATCCTGCAGGTGGCCCTGCGCGAGACCCACGAGGAAACCGGCCTGGCCCCCGAGCAGATCCGGCTTGTCGAGGAAGACATCTTTGACCTCGACATCCACACGATTCCGGCCAGGCCGGATTTCCCGATGCACGAGCATATCGACGTGCGCTTTCTGCTGGAGATCGACGACCGTTTGCCGGTGCCCGGCAGCCACGAGTCGCACGACATCCTCTGGGTGCCGCTGCAGCATGTCTCCCGTTACAACAACAGTCGGTCCCTCTGGCGCATGGTGGAGAAGACCCGCCGCCTGCGTACCTACCGGCACACGCACCCGCGCTGACGCCACCCGCGCGGATTATGCGCGCGCCATTCTCGCGGACCGGGTGGGGCGCTATAGTCTCGATCGGTTCTCCCCGAGGGATGCGCCCCTGTCGATGAGCGTCCTGCCGCGCCTTTGCCTGCTCCTGTACCTGTTCTTGCTGTCCGTGCCGGCGCTGATTGCTTCGCGGCGTTCGCAATCACGGGGTAGAGGGTCTCCTCGGCTAGTCGCTCGCGGCGCCCTCGACGGTCGTGAGGCCGAAGGAATGCCACATCTGCATGCCCCCGCGGTACCACTTGATGCGTTCGGCCGGGTAGCCGAGGTTGGTCAGGGTGCGGATGTTGGTGGGGGACTGGCCGCACCAGGGGCCGTTGCAGAAAAGCACCAGGGTCTTGGCGTGGCTGAAGTCGTAGAAGTCACCGTCAAAGATCACCCCGAACTCGTCGGCCAGCACGTTGCGCACGTCGTCCGGGTCGGCCCCGGAGGTAAAGTGCATCCGGTCCCAGGGGATGTTGATGGCCCCGGGGATCGTGCCGCGGCGGTATTCGCGCGGCGTGCGCGAGTCAATGATGACCAGATCGTCGCGCTCGGTGGTCTGCTGCAGGTAGTCGATGAACTCGAGTTCACCCAGCGTCTCGACGCCGCGCTCAAGGTTCATCGGCTGGATGCAGAAGGGCGGGCAGGGGCGAGCGATCTGCGCGTAGTCGAGGTCGATTGTCGCGAAGGTGTCCTGGTCGCGAGACACCGTTACGCGCTCGTCGCCGTGGCGCACTTCGAATTCGGCCATGTCGGCGGTGATGCCGACCTCCACCTCCGCGAGTGCTGGTAACGCAAGCCAGAATCCCGCGATCGCGAGCAGTGGGAGTGCGGCTGTTCGTATGCTCCGACGTATCTTCATGGCCATCTCCTGTTGGCGTCGCCCAATCCTGAAGATAGGTCCTGCTGGCAGCGCCCGCACGCAAGACCGCACGCGCGTCTGGGTTGCCCGGCCCCCCCGGTTTGTTGTGGCACTGGCTGTTCGCCGTGGGGAGCCAGCGGAAAACGCCCGGATGCCGGATGCGCCAAGGCGGGATCGGTTCGGTCAGTGTTCCCCCGGTGCGGAGCGCTGCCGGGAATGCCCTGGTGCCTATGAATCCTCTTCAAGGACTTCGCGGATCTGGTCGATGACGGCGGGCTCGGTCCATTCGATGGCGCCGAACAGGTAGTAGCGCAGGCGCCCGTTGCGGTCGACGACGTAGCTGGTGGGGTAGGCCATGGCGCGCCAGTCCTCGAGTGAGTCCTGGTCCGGGTCGAGGAGAATGGTGAACTCCGTTCGTACTTCGTTCTCGATGAAGCGACGGATGGTGTCCTCGTCCTCTCCCAGGTTCACTGCAAGGATACGGAAGCCTTCATCGCCCAGTTCGTCCTCCAGCAGCTGCATGGAAGGCATCTCGTGTATGCAGGGCGGGCACCAGCTGGCCCAGAAGTTGATCAGCACCACTTCGCCGCGATAGTCCTCCAGGCGGTGGGTGTCACCTTCCAGGCCGCGGCGCTCCAGTGGCGGGGCCGCCACGGGCTCTTCCAGCGCGTTGAGTTGTGCGTCGGTGCCGTCAGGGGTGCTCACGGTCAGATCCGTGTCCGCCTCGGCAACCCCGGGCATCCGCTGGCGGGGCAGACGCGCCAACAGTCCCATGCCGAAGGCGATCTCGCGATGCAGGGTCTCGCTTGCCAGCCGCTCGCGCTCGGTGGCGTCCGGCCGGAAGAAGAACCGGTCGCGGATATCGGGGAGGAGGCGGGCACCCACCGCACTACCGCCCTCGGCAAGTCCCGCGCGAACCCGGCCGAGTTGCTGGCGCTGGGGCGACTGTTCGGGTTGCAGGATGTACACCGGCAGGTTGGTCAGCCGGACGATGGGCTGCAGTTCGGTCGCTTCCGTGTCCGCACCGGTGTGCAGGAAGGGGCTGGCCATCAGGAGGCCACCCAGGTGATCCGCCCCGGGGTGAGCCTGCTGCCATTGGTAGAGGCCGGTGAGCAGCCAGGGCAGGGCGCGGTCGTGCCCGAACGCGAAGACCGGTCGGCCGGTGTCGGCATGCGCCGCCTCGATCAGGTCCGCCACCGTGGTGGTGGGCATCTTGTCGAAGCTGGATGGGGTCTCGGGCAGGAAGTGGCCGGTGAACGGATCGGCCAGCCAGACCTCGACTCCGGACGCCTGTAGGGCCAGGGCCTGTTCCCGGTGCCCGCTCCGGACCCCGTGTTCGGAGGGAAACCATAGCAGGACCGCGTCGCCCGCGGTGCGGTAGCGTTCTACCGGCACCTCCGCACCGCCGGCTGCGATCGTGGCGGACGCATCCACGGCGCCCGCAGCGCCACTGGATGTCTGAGCCACAACAGGGAATGGCGTCCAGATCAGGGGTAGCAGGGCAAGGAGTACTGCGGTAATGGGACGAGTCATGGAGACCCTTGTGGGGGGGCTTCGATAGTAGACGCTCGAGGGCCCGGGATTGATCCAGGGATGCCCGTACGGGCTTCGGGTCCGCTCTGTGGCCCCCTTGTTGGGAGATCACATCTAGAGCGACAGCGGGACCCTTCGGTAGAACTCGGGAGCCGGTTGCGCATGGTCGTTGCTTTCGGGGAAGCGCTGGATCAGCTTGTCGTAGTAGCTGCGGATGTTCTGCACGTAGGCCACCGGCTCCCTGCCGCGCGCGTAGCCGTAGCGCGTGCGCTCGTACCATTCGGGTTCGGCCAGCCGGGGGAGCCACTGCATTACGTCCAGCCAGCGGTTTGGGTCATCGCCATTGGCCTCGGCCAGGCGCCGCGCATCGTGCAGGTGGCCGAGGCCAACGTTGTAGGCGGCCAGTGTCATCCAGGTTCGGTCGGGCTCCGGGATGCGGTCCGGAAGGCGGTCGCGAAGGTTTAGCAGGTAGCGGGTGCCGCCATCCACGCTGGAAGCCGGGTCGGTGCGGTTCTCGATGCCCAGTCCGGCTGCGGTGTTCTGGGTCAGCATCATCAGCCCGCGGACCCCGGTTGGGGAGATGGCATCCGCATTCCAGTGCGATTCCTGGTAGGCCACCGCGGCAATGAAGCGCCAGTCCAGGCCGTACTCCTCGCTGGCGCGCTCGAACAGCTCGCGAAAACGGCCCAGGCGATTTTCCACGCGGCGGGCGAAGGTCAGGGCGTCCACCAGGTCGTGGATCTCCAGGTGTCCCAGATAGCGGTCCCTCAGCAACTCAAGCTCCTGGCTTTTACGCAGCCGTTCGACAAATCGCTCCGCCGCGTTGATCAGGCTGCGATCGAACCCAGCCGGGAACAGCCAGGTCACGCTGGCTGCCTTCTCGAACTCGTGCGCCGTGCGCAGTTCCGGGTGCAGCCGCCGAAGTCGACCGAATTCCAGCGAGTTCATCAGGGCGTAATCGATCTCGCCCGCGGCCAGGGCCTGGCGCAATGCCTCGGCGGTACCCATGGGGACCAGTTCCACGGCCGGTATTTGCGCCGGATTGTCTTCCTGGCCGGGTCTCTCCCGAACCACGGACTCGGCACCGGGATCCTCTTCCGGAATGCCGTACGGGGCCTGGCCGTTGTTGACCCCGGCGAGATACAGGCGCAGGCGTTCGGGCAGGGGCGACTGGGCGGTGAGTCCCAGCCGGGTCCCGGCTGGCAGATCGCTGAGAGACGACAGATCTCCGGCGGACTCGTTGCCGAGCCAGAACGCGAGGAGATGCTGGATGGTGAGGATCTCCGGGCCCGCCTTGATGGACGGGTCGTCGGGGGCCACCAGCAGCCCGGCGGCCAGGTCCACGCGCTGCTCGCGCAGGCGCTGGTGCGCCTCGGCCGCTGTCTCCACCCGGGTCACCCGGATACGGGTGCCCAGTTCCCGCGCAAAGGCGTGCAGGAGTGCCAGTTCCAGCTGGTCGTGACCGTTGGTGGCCGTCAGTTCCGAGCGCCCAAGCGGATTCTCGACCAGCACCACCTGCAACTCCTCGCGGAACGTCAGCTGCTGCAGGGCCGAGGGCGGCTGGAACCATACCCGCAGGCCGATCATGACCAGCAGCACGATAAAGAGGCACAGTTCGATCTGGCGCCAGGTGGTGCTCGGGGGGCGGAGGCGGAGGTACGGGGCCATGGGCCTGATCATACCCAATCGGTCATGCCGTAAGCGTGACCCCGGGGCCCTTGCGGTGCCGCTACCGCCAGTTCAGCACCAGCCCCTGGGCGCGGAGGATCTGCAGCGCGGGATCGACGCAGGTATCGATGAAGGTGGCACGCCGAGGGTTGTTGTGGGCAAGAAGGCGGTAGTCCGGCCCCGCGGGCAGGCCTGCCAGTTGGTAGATATCCGCGGTTGGATAATAGAAGGCGTGGACGAACTGCCGGAAAACGTGCCGCATCAGCGGGCGATAGGCCGCTTTCTGCCATGCAGGGAGGGTGTCCAGGCAGCTCTCCAGTGTATCCCGGGCATGCGCCATGTGACGGGCCTCGTCGATCATGTGGGTGGTCACCACGTCATGCACGGTGGGACTGATTTCTTCGCGGCGCTGGTGGATCAGGCGGTTCATGCGGTCAGGGACTTCCTCGCCGATCATGACCGCGATCCAGAAAACCGAGGACTCGAAGGGGGCAAAGCGGCCCACCAGGGTGGCGAGCCGGGGCTTGGGGAATCGTCTCTCGGGCAGGTCCAGGCCGCTGCGGCGCATGAACTCGATGAACATCAGGCTGTGCCCGGCCTCTTCGCGCAGCTCGTGTAGGCGGTAGTTCAGGCGGTCCAGACGGCCGGTCGAGTGCATGGAGATGCGCGAGATGCGCTCCATGAACAGGCCTTCCAGCCACAGTGCACCGCTGATGAAATAGAGAAACTCGTACTGCGACAGGCGGCGTTTCTGCACGCCGGACAGGGCGGAGTACTCCGGGGTGCCGAACAGCGAGATGGCCTCTTCCGGGATCCAGTAATCCTCCGACGACAGTGCATCCCAGCGAATCCGCATGAGCGGATCCTGGTACGGCGAACTGTTGCGGCTCAAGTGATCGAGCAGCTCCTGGGAGGAATTCATCGTTGGTGTGCCGGGGCCCATGCGGATGACGGCGGGAATCATACCGACTCTGTCCGCGTGGACCAACGCCAACCCGTTGCAATCTGCGGTTGCTCCCCCATGATGGAGTGCATGGAAAAGAACATACGCTACCGCATCAGCTTTCTGAACAACGGCAACACGTACGAGTTGTTCGCCCGCGACGTCTATCAGGACGAGCTCTACGGGTTCGTCACCATCGAGGGTCTGTTGTTTGGCGAACGCTCGCAGGTGGTGGTGGACCCGTCGGAGGAGCGGCTACGCACCGAGTTCGAGGGAGTGGAGCGCTTCCATGTGCCGATGCACGCGCTGATCCGGATTGACGAGGTGACGGCCGTGGGGACGCCCCGCATCCACGATGCGGGCACGGCGGGTGGTAATGTGCACGCGTTTCCCGGGCTGCCGGGCAAGGGCGGTTCCTGAACGCGCAGGCGTTCCCCTGAACGGTTCCATTGCGCCGATGCCCGGCCTGGTTTAGGATTCCGCGCTTCGTGGCCGTCCAGAGGTTGCGGAAAACGGAGAGGTGGCCGAGCGGTCGAAGGCGCACGCCTGGAAAGTGTGTATACGGTAACCCCGTATCGAGGGTTCGAATCCCTCCCTCTCCGCCAGATTCAAGCAAAGGGGCCCGCGTGGCCCCTTTTGCATGGTTGTCCCCGGCGCTCTGGGATTCGAACCCGAGAAATCGAACATGA
>NZ_JAWLFK010000004.1:0-27435 GCF_041685615.1 Thioalkalivibrio sp. | reverse complement strand
GACGACCCGGAGGGCGAGGCACGAAGTGCCGAGTAATCCCTCCCTCTCCGCCAGATTCAAGCAAAGGGGCCCGCGTGGCCCCTTTTGCATTTCCAGCTGCAGCCGCCACGGGATTCGAACCCTCGATCAATGAATACGGCGGATCGAAGGCACCGTAAATCCGAAGGATGGACTGAGCCCTGCTACCCAGACGGAGAGGGACGACTCGTGAGCGCCGGGCTAGTCCAGACGCAGGGAGTAGTCGATGGCGTGCAGGTGCTTGGTCAGGGCGCCGACCGAGATGTAGTTGACGCCGGTAGACGCCATCGCCGCCAGGTTGTCCGGCGTGACCCCACCAGACGCCTCGGAGATCGCACGGCCGCGGATGCGCTGCACGGCGGTGGCCAGATCCTCCATCGACAACTCGTCGAGCATGATCACGTCGGTCCCCGCGGCCAGGGCCTGATCGACCTCGTCGAGGTTTTCGGTTTCCACCTCCACCCAGCGTCCAGCACCCAGGGTACGCGCACGTTCCACCGCGGCGGCGATGGAGCCGCAGGCGGCGATGTGGTTCTCTTTGATCAGCACGGCATCCCAAAGGGCGAGGCGATGGTTGTAGCCGCCGCCGCAGCGCACGGCGTACTTCTGGCCGTGACGCAGGCCCGGGAGGGTCTTGCGGGTATCGAGGATGCGGCTGTCCGTACCCTCCAGGCGAGCGACCCAGCGGGCGGTCTCGGTGGCGGTCCCGGACAGGGTCTGCAGCAGGTTGAGGGCCGCGCGTTCGGCCGCCAGAACGGCCCGCGCGGGGCCTTCCAGTGAGGCGACTGCGCACGGTTCGCGGCCGACCTCCACAGGGGTGCCCTCGGCGACCTGCCAGTCGATCCGGGTCTCCGCCGCCAGGCTGGCGAACACCCGGTCGAACCAGGCCTGGCCACAGACGACCGCGTCTTCCTTGAGCAGCAGAGTGGCGCGCGCGACGCGGTCGGAAGGGACCAGCGCGGCGGTGAGGTCGCCGTCCAGGCCCTTGGGACCGAGGTCCTCCGCGAGCGCGGCCTCTACCTCGCGCACCAGCATGGCGGCATCCGGTCCCGCGGGGCCCTGGGCGAAGGGGTCGGGCGGGTCGCCCGCGGCGTGGTCCTTATCGCTCATGGCGATCCGGCATCGGACGGTGGGCCACGTAGTCGTCGCGCAGCTTCTTGACCAGGCCGGCCAGCAGGATCAATGCGATCAGGTTGGGTGCGGCCATCAGGATGTTGGCGATGTCGGAGAAGTTCCAGACCACGCCCAGCGGGATGGTCGCACCGATCACGATGAGGATGACGAACACGACGCGGTAGGGCATTACCGCGCGTTCCCCGAACAGGAAGTAGGCCGAGCGGTCGCCGTAGTAGGACCAGGCAATCATGGTGGAGAAGGCGAACAGCATCAGGCTGATGCCCACCACCATGGCGCCGAATGGACCCAGTGTGGCGCTGAAGGCCGAGGCGGTCAGCGAGGCACCGACCACGTCCTCGGCACGGTCCACATAGGCCCCGGTGACGACGATGGCCAGGCCGGTCAGGGTGCAGACCACGATGGTGTCGATGAACGGCTCGAGCATGGCTACCGAGCCCTCGCGCGGCGGGTCGCCATTCTTGGCCGCGGCGTGGGCCATGGCCGAGGAGCCCAGGCCCGCCTCGTTGGAGAACATGCCGCGCGCGACGCCGTACTGGATGGCGAGGCCGATGGCGCCGCCGCCGGCGGCCCACGGGTTGAGCGCGAGATTCAGGATGGTCCCGATCGCGCCCGGGACGGCGTCGATGTTGGCGGCGATCACCACGAACGCGCCCAGCATGTAGATCACGGCCATGAACGGGACGATGGTCGATGCGATCATGGCGATGCGCTTGACCCCGCCGATGATCACCAGCGCCACCAGCACGGCCATGGTCAGGCCGATGATCAGGGCCATCCAGCCCATGATGTCGTCGTCGGCGCGCAGGTCCGGCACGATGAAGGTCAGGCCGTCGACCACCGAGTTGGCCTGCACCATGTTGCCGATGCCGAACGAGGCGATCAGGGTGAAGGCGGCGAACAGGATCGCCAGCTTCTTCATCTTGAGGCCGTTGAGCAGGGTGAACATCGGCCCGCCGGCGATGCTGCCGTCCGGGGCGATCTCGCGGTAGCGAACGGCCAGGGTGGTCTCCGCGAACTTGGTGGCCATGCCGAAGAAGGCCGTCACCCACATCCAGAACAGCGCCCCGGGGCCACCCAGCGCGATCGCCGTGGCGACGCCGGCAATGTTCCCGGTACCGATGGTGCCGGACAGCGCGGTCGACAGCGCCTGGAACGGCGATATCTGCCCGGTGCCGCCGGCGCGCCCGTCGGCGCCGCGCAGGGCGCGCCAGCCCTCGCGGAAGGCGACAACCTGGACCAGGCCCAGGCGAATGGTCAGGTAGAGCCCGGTACCCAGCAGCAGGACCAGGGTGATCGGGCTGCCCCAAAGAAGGCCGGCGGTGTCGCCGAGGAACTGGTCGATGGTGTCGAGCATCGGTGGGTCCTTGTGGTCCGGTGCGGCTTTGGCTGAAAACTCTACCGCGCACAACGGGTGTTGACGATAGCTTTTGTCGAACCCGGGCATGGGGATCGTCTGTGGAACGCCGCGGTGGACCCTGTTTCAATGGCGGCTTCGACTCTCGAGGACGATGCATGACCGAATCCTCTCTCGCCGCTTCCGGGCCGGATCACGGCAAACCGGTACCCCGGATCTTTCTCGTCGGATCGCTGATTGCGCTGGCGGTCTTCATCTGGCTGGTCAGCCTGCTGTGGCCGATGCTGGAAGAGCGCATTACCGACCTGAACACGCTGCAGATCGGCTTGCTGGCGAGTTTCGTCGCCGGTCTGATGACCGCGGTGGGGGCGATCCCGATCTTCTTTCTGCGCCGCGTCAGCCAGTCGGTCGAGGACGCGATGATGGGCTTCGGTGCCGGGGTGATGCTGTCGGCCACGGCCTTCGAGCTGGTGCTCCCCTCGGTGGAGCAGGCCGAGGCGCAGTACGGCGGCGTGGGCATGGCCATTGTCGTGCTCGCGGTGGGGATCGGGCTGGGTGGCGGTGCATTGCTGGCACTGCACAAGCTCGTGCCGCACGAGCATTTCTTCATCGGGCCGCAAAGCGGGGCCGACCCGCAGAAGATCCGGCGGGTCTGGCTGTTCATCTTCGCCATCGCCCTGCACAACCTGCCGGAGGGTCTTGCTGTGGGCATCGGCTTTGGCGGCGATGAGGTGAGCGACGGGATTGCGCTGGCCATCGGGATCGGGTTGCAGAATATGCCCGAGGGGATGGTGGTGGCCATTGCCCTTTTGTCCCTGGGCTACAGCAAGTGGGCCGCATTCGGGGTCACATTGCTGACCGGGCTGGTGCAGCCATTCGGTGGCCTGATTGGCGCCGGGGCCGTCACGCTGATGGAGTTTCTGCTCCCCTGGGGACTGGCGTTCGCGGCCGGGGCAATGCTGTTCGTGATCAGCCACGAGATCATCCCGGAGTCGCATCGCAAGGGCCACGAAGCGCAGGCCACAGTGGGCGTGCTGGTCGGCTTCGTCGTCCTGCTCGCGATCGACATGGCGCTATAGGGTGCGGGTGGCGGGTCGCCACTGGCACCATCATTGCCAGGCGTGCTGCGACGAAGCAAACTCCTTGCGAAACCGGCGGATCCTGACGCTCTGCCAGCTTTCGGAGGTTTCTCGCTGCGCTCGCCCTTCGGGCCGGCCTGCGGCCGTTCAACGCGCTGCGCGCCGTTTTGCCGCGTCGCCTTCGGCTCCTCGCAATGTCGGTGCCAGTGGCGTGCGATGGGGGATTAGGCAGGGTGGCCGCCTTGCAACGGAAAGTCGTCGCCGCCCGTCCGGGCTTTCGCGCTGGAGATATTTCGGTCTACAATTAGTTTCGTCTGCGGGTGCCCGACAATGCCCGCACACCGTTCTGGAAGAGATCTGCGATCGCGAGTCGATCGGCAGACGCCGAAGGCGCAACATCCGCCCGGAATCGCTCAGGCTACAGGACCGGAACGGTGCAGGAGACACACTCTGGAGAGCGGCCGGAAATGGCCCACCGAAGGGGGCGGTCGCGCAGTCTGGCAAAAGGCTGACGCGACGCAAACTCTCAGGTTTCAGGACAGAGGGGCGGCTGGCAGATCAACCCTGCTGGCCGCCCCTTTTTTTATGCCCGGCGCACGGGGCCCGGGCCTCGCGGTTCCACCGGCCCGACCGGCGAACCGACCACGACACGGACGCAAGGCGAGAACACCATGACGACGTTGAACACAACTCCGCTCCATGCCGCGCATCAGCGCGCCGGGGCCAAGCTGGTCGATTTCGCCGGCTGGGAGATGCCGCTGCACTACGGCTCCCAGATGGAGGAGCACAAGCGCGTACGCGAATCCGCCGGCATGTTCGATGTCTCGCACATGCAGGTCGTGGATATCCACGGCCCGCAGGCGAAGGCCTTTCTGCGCTACCTGCTGGCCAATGATGTGGCCAAGCTGAAGACCGAGGGGCGCGCGCTGTACAGCTGCATGCTGAACGAGGCCGGCGGCGTGATCGACGACCTGATCATCTACTGGACCGGTGGCGATACCTACCGCGCCGTGGTCAATGCCGCCACCGCCGAGGGCGACATCGCTCACATGCAGGCGGTCGCGAAGGACTTCGACGTGAACGTGCAGGCGCGCCCGGAGTTCGCCTTGATCGCGATCCAGGGCCCGCAGGCGGTGGAGAAGACCCTGCCGCTGCTGCCGGCCGATCTGCGCAATGCGGGGGATCTCAAGCCGTTCTCCGCGGTCTGGAACGACACGTGGTTTGTCGCCCGTACCGGCTACACCGGCGAGGACGGCTTCGAGGTGATGCTCCCGGCGGAGGAGGCCGACGGCTTTTGGGAAAAGCTGAAGGACGCCGGCGTGTACCCCATCGGCCTCGGCGCGCGCGATACGCTGCGCCTGGAGGCCGGCATGAATCTCTACGGCACGGACATGGATGACCAGACCAATCCGCTGACCGCCAACCTGGGCTGGACCATCGCGCTGAAAGATGCCGAGCGCGACTTCATCGGCCGCGGGCCGATCGAACAGTCGAAGGCCGAGGGCGTGAAGGAACGCATGGTCGGGCTGGTGCTGGATGGTCGCGGCGTGCTGCGTGGCGGGACCCGCATCGAGACCGACGCCGGCGATGGCGTGGTCACCTCCGGCAGTTTCTCGCCCAGTCTGGGCGTGTCGGTGGCGTTCGCGCGTATCCCGGCCGGGGTCGAGGCCGAGCAGCTGCACGCGGACATCCGTGGCCGCAAGCTGCCGGTGCGCGTGGTCAAGCCGGTGTTCGTCCGCAACGGCGAGCCGCAGATCGATCTGCCGAAAAACTGAAGCGAGGATTGCCTCTTTCTGCGTGTGCCGGACTACACTGCGCAGGCGGGATCTAACAAGCAAAAGGAAGATGTCATGAGCGAAGCACCGAAGGATCTGAAGTACACCAAAAGCCACGAGTGGGTGCGCAGCGAGGCCGACGGCAGCGTGACCGTGGGCATTACCGATCACGCGCAGGAACTGCTGGGCGACCTGGTGTTCGTCGAGGCCCCGGAAGCCGGCAGCAGCATCGCGGCCGGCACGGCCTGTGCCACCGTGGAATCGGTCAAGGCCGCCTCGGATATCTACGCGCCGATCTCCGGCGAGGTGACCGAGGTCAACGAGGACCTGGCGGACAGCCCCGAGAAGGTCAACGAGTCGCCCTTCGAGGATGGCTGGCTGTTCAAGGTGAAGCCCTCCGATGCCGGGGAGCTGGATGCCCTGATGGATGCGGATGCCTATGCCGCGCACGTCGAGGCCGAATCCTGAGCGTAGCCGTGCATCACCGGTCCCGGCCGCGTCCGGCCGGGACCCAACCGAAGTTCGCCGCAATCGGCGAAAGCGAGACCTGACATGCCGTTTATCCCGCATACCGAAGAAGACATCCGTGCCATGCTCGCCAGCATTGGCGCTGAATCCGTCGAGGACCTGTTCGACGAGATTCCCGCCGACCTGCGTTCGCCGCCGCTCACGGGGATTCCCGAGGGCGAGAACGAGATGGGCATCACCCGCCTGATGCAGGAGCGGGCCGCGAAGGACGGCATGCCATCGAATTTCATCGGGGCCGGTGCCTACGAGCACCACATCCCGGCCGCCGTGTGGCAGATCGCCACGCGTGGCGAGTTCTACAGCGCCTACACGCCGTACCAGGCCGAGGCCAGCCAGGGCACGCTGCAGCTGATCTACGAATACCAGACGATGATCAGCCGCCTGACCGGGATGGAGGTCTCCAATGCCTCCCTGTATGACGGCGCATCCGCCCTGGCCGAGGCCGTGCTGATGGCGGTGCGCGTGAATCGCCGCTCCAAGGCCAAGCGCGTGCTGCTCCCGGGGGCACTGCACCCGGACTATCGCAAGGTGGTGAAGACGCTGATCGGCAACCAGGGCATCGAACTGGTCGAGTTGCCGTTCGACGAGACCACCGGCCAGACCCCGGTGGAGGCGCTGGCGCCGCATGCGGACGAGGACGTCACCGCCATGGTGATCAGCCAGCCGAACTTCTTCGGCATCCTGGAAGACGTGGATGCCCTGACCGGCTGGGCCGAGGAACGCGGCATCCCGGTCATCGCCGTGGTGAACCCGGTCTCGCTGGCGCTGCTGAAGCCGCCGGGCGAATGGGGCACCAATGGTGTGGACATCGTGGTCGGCGAGGGCCAGCCGCTGGGCGCGCCGCTGTCCTCCGGCGGGCCGTACTTCGGCTTCATGACCACGCTGAAGAAGCACATCCGGCAGATGCCGGGGCGCATCGTCGGCCGCGCCGAGGACGCCGACGGCAAACCCGGCTTCGTGCTGACCCTGCAGGCACGCGAGCAACACATCCGCCGCTCCAAGGCGACCTCGAACATCTGCACCAACCAGGGTCTGGTGGTGACGGCGTCGACGATCCATATGTCGCTGCTGGGCGACGAGGGCCTGACCCGTGTGGCCGAGGCCTGCTACGCCAACACCCACGCGCTGGTGGAAAAACTGGCCGCCAAGGGCATCAAGCCGCGATTTACCGGCGAGTACTTCCACGAAGTCGCGCTCGACTTCGGTGGTGACGCCGCGAGCCGCGTGCAGGCGATGGCCGATGCCGGCGTGCTGGCGGGCTTCCAGCTGGGCCGTGATTACGCGCAGCTGGACGGCTGCGTGCTGGCCTGCGCCACCGAGACCAAGACCGAATCCGACCTGGAGCAGTACGTGACCAGCTGGGAGCAGGCCGCCTGAGGCGGCACTCGGTTCCCCGCGGTCAACGACACCACGCGCCATACACACCAAGCCGGGAGGCAATCATGGCCGAAATCAAGCTGCAAGGTAATCCGATCAACACCAACGGCGACCTGCCGCACGTGGGCTCGCCGGCCCCGGACTTCAAGCTGACCAACAAGGATCTGCAGGACGTCTCGCTGGCCGACTTCGGCGACAAGCGCAAGCTGATCTCCATCGTGCCCAGCCTGGATACCCCGGTCTGCGCCGACTCCACCAAGAAGTTCAACGAGATGGTTGCCAGTCGTCCGGATCTCGAGGTCCTGATCGTCTCCGCCGACCTGCCGTTCGCGATGAGCCGGTTCTGCGCCGCCGAGAACCTGGAGCGCGTGACCGTGCTGTCGATGATGCGCGATCGCAACTTCGCCAAGGACTACGGCGTGCTGATCCAGGACGGCCCGCTGGCCGGGATCACCGCCCGTGGCGTGGTCGTGCTGGATACCGACAACCTGGTGATGCACGCCCAGCTGGTCTCCGAGATCGGCGACGAGCCGGACTACGACGCCGCGTTCGCGGCCCTGGATGACCGGGCCAACCTGAGCCCGACCCAGTAACCGGCCGGAGTCCCTCCGCGCCGCCGGCGGCCGGGCCCCCGTGCCCGGTCGCCGTCACCCGAATACGCAAGCGAGAAACCGCTATGAGTACCACAGACGCCAATCTGATCTTCGAACGTTCCCGTGCCGGCCGCTCGGCCGTGGCCCAGGCGCCGCGCGCCCATGCCGCGACCCGGATCCCCGCGAACCTGCAGCGCACGTCCGCGCCGGGTCTGCCGGCCGCCTCGGAACTGGACGTGGTGCGGCACTACACGCGGTTGTCGCAGAAGAACTTCTCCATCGACACCGAGTTCTATCCGCTGGGCTCGTGCACGATGAAATACAACCCGCGGGCCTGTAACAGCCTGGCGATGCTGCCCGGGTTCCTGAACCGGCATCCGCACGCCCCGGCCAGCCACAGCCAGGGCTTCCTGCAGACGATGTTCGAGCTGCAGGACATGCTGAAGGAAGTGACCGGCATGAAGGCCGTGTCGCTGGCCCCGATGGCCGGCGCCCAGGGCGAGTACACCGGGGTGGCCATGATCCGCGCCTACCACGATGCCCGGGGCGACACCGAGCGCCGCGAGATCATCGTCCCGGATGCCGCGCACGGCACCAACCCGGCCACCGCGATCATGTGCGGCTATGAGGTGCGCGAGATCCCCACCGACGAGACCGGCGACGTGGACCTCGAGGCCCTGAAGGCCGCTGTGGGTCCGCAGACGGCCGGGATCATGCTGACCAATCCGTCCACCGTGGGCGTGTTCGAGCGGCGCATCTCCGAGATCGCGAAGATCGTCCATGACGCCGGCGGGCTGCTGTACTACGACGGCGCGAACCTCAACGCCATCCTCGGCAAGGTGCGTCCGGGCGACATGGGCTTCGACGTGATCCACATGAACCTGCACAAGACCTTCTCCACGCCGCATGGCGGTGGTGGACCGGGTTCCGGTGCCGTGGGCGTGGCGGAACGCCTGCTGCCGTTCATGCCGATCCCGCACGTGATCGAAGCCGAGCAGGGCGGCTACCGCTTTGCCGAGGAATCCGATCGTCCGCAGAGCATCGGGCGCCTGTCCGCGTTTGCCGGGAACGCCGGTGTGCTCCTGCGGGCCTATATCTACATGCGCATGCTGGGGCGCGAGGGCATGGTGCGGGTCTCCGAATTCTCGACCCTGAATGCCAACTACCTGGCGCGCGAACTGGCCGCAGCCGGGTTCGACCTGGCCTATCCCAAGCGCCGTGCCACCCACGAGTTTATCGTGACCATGAAGAAGCAGGCCAAGGAACGTGGACTGACTGCGGGCGATGTGGCCAAGCGCCTGCTCGACCACGGCTACCATGCGCCGACCACCTACTTCCCGCTGCTGGTGCCGGAGTGCCTGCTGGTGGAGCCGACCGAGACCGAGTCGAAGGAGACCCTGGACAGTTTTGTCGAGGCGATGGCCTGCATCCTCGCCGAGTCGGAGAACGACATGGACACCATCAAGAGCGCGCCGCACACGTTGCCGAACCGGCGCTTCAACGAGGTGGCCGCAGCCAAGGCGCTGGACGTTGTGTTCCAGCCCGCCGAGGACGGGGATGCCCGCGCGCCGCGAACCGGTACACACGGCTGACGGGAGTTCCCGGGCCAGCCCCGGGGCTTCCTGCTCCGTCCTGAACCGCCCCCCGCATCCCGGGGGCGGTTCCGTTTTGCAGGTAAGTAAACGCGTTTTTGTGGGGTCAAGCGGAAACCGGACGGGTTATCTGGTAGTTTCTGGACCCGGTCTAATCACGTGCTGCCAGGCCCGCGGGCAGCCGACACGTGATTGAGTGTCGACGAAGCCTCCCTCGAGAGGGGCGCAGACGGGCAAGGATGCGTTCCCCAATGAGCGAAATTTGTGCCATCCATGGCTATGCGGCGCTGTTCGAGCATGCGCCGGTGGGGCTGGCCGAGATGGATACCGAGGGGCGCATCCTGCGCGCCAATCCCCGCCTGGGCGCCCTGCTGGCCTGTGACCCGGCGGATCTGACCGATGCGTTCCTGAAAGCGCATGTCTGCCCGGATGATCGGGATCGCTTCGAGGACCGGCGTCATGCCTTGCTGAACGGCAAATGCGCCAACTGCAGCTTCGAGGCGCGTCTGCTGGACGCCACCGACCAGGCATGCTGGGTGGAGTTGACGGTCAGCCGGATCCCGGCCACCGCGGACTGCCCCGAAGCCCTGCTCGTGGCGGTCGCCGATATTGGCGTGCGCAAGGAGACGGAGCAGCGTACCGAGACCCTGCTGCGCGCCAGTCCGGCCGTGATCTACGCCATGGACCCCTCGGACTTCGGCACCATGACCTGGCTCAGTCCCAACGTGCAGGCCGTTACTGGCTGGACGCCAGAGCAGATTACCGGCCAGCCGGACTGGTTGCAGGCCCATCGGGTCCGCGAGGATTACCGGCGTTGCACCGGACAGGTGAAGCGCTGGCTGGCCCAGGGTGCGCGCGGATTCTGTCGCCTGAGCTATCGCCAGCGCATGCCCAGCGGGCACTGGCAATGGCTGGAGGATCAGGTTACCGCGATCCGCGACGGTCAGGGCGCGGTCGTCGAACTGGTGGGTGCCTTCCAGGACGTGGGGGCGCGGGAGGAGACCGAGCGCCACCTGGAGAAGATCGCCCACAACCTGCCCGGGGTGATCTACCAGTACCGTCAGTACCCGGATGGCCGGGCGTCGCTCCCGTATGCCAGTGAGGGCATGGCTGACGTATACGGCGTGACGCCCGAGGCCGTGAGGCATGATGCCAGCCCTGCCTTCGAAGTCATCCACCCGGATGATGTCGAGCGGGTTGTCGCCAGCATCGAGGCCTCCATGCGCTGCCTGGAGCCCTGGCGCCAGCGCTATCGCGTGCGCCACCCCGGGCGTGGCGAAATCTGGGTCGAGGGGCACTCCAGCCCCGAGGCACTGGAGGACGGCAGTGTCCTCTGGTTCGGGGTGATCCTGGATATCACCGAGCGGGTGCGGGCGGAGGCGGCGCTTCATCTGCGCGAGAGCGAACTGGCCGAGGCCCAGCGCATTGCGCATATCGGCAACTGGGTGTCGGACTTTTCCCGCAACGAGCTCCGCTGGTCCGACGAGGTCTTCCGGATCTTCGGGATGCGACGTGGCGAGTGGGGCGGGACGCACGCCGCCTTCCTGCAGGCGGTTCATCCGGAGGACCGCGACCGGGTTCAGGCCGAGGTGGATGCGGCGCTGGCCGAGGGAGGCTCTTTCGATACCGTGCATCGCGTGCTGCGTGCCGACGGGGAGGAGCGCGTGGTGCACGAACGTGGTTACGTGGAGGTCGACGCGGATGGCCGCGTGCTGCGCATGATCGGGACCGTGCAGGACATCACCGAGCGGCACCACCTGGAGCAGGAGCAGCGGTTGCTCGCGGCGACTTTCGACAGCAGTCAGGCGATCTTCATCACCGATGGCGAGGGGACGATTCAGCGCGTCAACGCGACCTTCACCGAGCTTACGGGCTTCACCGAGGCCGATGCGGTAGGGCGCAATCCCCGGATCATGAACTCGGGGCTGCAGGACCGCAGCTTCTACCAGGAGATGTTCGAGTCCGTGCACGCGCGTGGCTACTGGTCCGGCGAGGTATGGAACCGGCGCAAGAACGGGGAGATCTTCCCCCTGCACGAGATCGTCACCGCGATCCGCGATGCCAGCGGGGCGATCGAGTACTACATCGCCATGTTTCATGACATCTCCCGGCAGAAGGAACTGGAGGCCGCGCTGGAGTACCAGGCCTTTTACGACCCGTTGACCGATGCCGCCAACCGGGGCCATTTCGAGGCGTTGCTGGAACAGGAGGCACGGCGGGCGGAGCGCTACGGCGATCCCTGTTCGCTGGTGATGCTGGACCTGGATCACTTCAAGCGGATCAACGACACTCATGGCCACGATGTCGGGGACGAGGTCCTGCGCCGGGTCGTCACGGTGTCGGGAGAACGCCTGCGCCAGTCCGATGTGCTGGGACGCTGGGGCGGCGAGGAGTTCATGGTCCTGCTGCCAAGCACCAACGCTCCTGCGGCCTGCGGCCTGGCGGAGGATCTGCGGGGTCAGATCGCCGCGCTGGAGTTGCCCCATGTGGGGCACGTGACCATCAGCCTGGGGGTGGCCGAGTGTCGCCGCGGCGAGGCCATCAAGGACTGGACCAAGCGCGCGGACGACGCGATGTACCGGGCCAAGCGCTCGGGGCGCAATCGGGTGGTATGGCAGGATTGACGCCAACCGCTACCCTCCCGGGAGAGGTTTGATGGATCCTGCGGAGCATGCAGGCGCGGGCTTGTTCCACCGGGCCGCGGTGGGGCTGGTGCTTCTGGAGGCCAGTGGGCGCATCCATGCGGCCAACGCGCGCCTGGCGGAATGGCTGGGCTGCGCGGTGGAAGACCTCCAGGGTGTACGGCTGGCCGATTGTGTGCCGCAAGGGCAGAACAAGGCGTTGATCGACGCCCTCGCGCGCTCCGGCTCGGCGGAAGTGACCCTGGAGCTTTCGCTCAGGGCGCCGAACGTCGACGAGGGCACGGCGGTTGCCTGCACGCTGGTGCTGGCGCCCGACCCGGACGGGCGGCTTGCCACCGTCCAGCGCCGGTCGCCGGGGGACTCCGCCGCCCAGGTCTACGAACAGACCTTTACCGCCAATGCCGCCCCGAAGCTGCTGATCGACCCCGTAGACGGCAGGATCATCGATGCCAATCCGGCCGCGCAGTCGTTCTACGGCTATTCGGCCGAGACGCTGAAGCGCATGTGCATCCAGGACATCAATACCGGTTCGGCGGACGAGGTGCATGCGGAGATGGAGCGGGCGGCGCGCGAGGAACGCCGCTTCTTCCGCTTTCGCCACCGCATTTGCGGGGGCGAGATTCGCGATGTCGAGGTGTACTCGGGCCCGGTGTTGCTGGACGGGAACCGGTACCTCTACTCGATCATCCATGACGTGTCGGAGGCCCGTCGCTACGAACACGAACTGGAGTTCTACGGCGTGGCCTTCGGTCGCCTCCCGGTGGGGGTCTACCGCAACACCCCGGGGCCGGAGGGCCGTTTTGTCCGTCTTAATCCGGCCATGGTGGACCTGTTCGAGGCCGCCAACGAGATCGAACTGCGCTCGACGCCGGTCCACGAGCTCTACCGCGATCCGCTCGAGCGCGAGGCGTTCAGTCGCGAGCTCGAGGCCTATGGGCGGGTCGTCGGTCGCGAAGTGGACCTGAGGACCCTGCGGGGACGGCCCTTCCGTGCCCGGATCACCGCCTACCGGACCGAGGATGCGGATGGCCGGTTCGTGTTCGACGGGGTGATCGAGGATGTCACCGAGCTGCGGGCGGCCGAGGCCTTCCAGACGCGCCTGCTGGGCAGCCTGGCCGAAGGGGTGTTCGGGCTGGATCGCTATGGCCGCTATACTTTCCTGAACCCGGCGGCCTGCCGTCTGCTCGGTTTCGAGAACGAAGGCGATGCCCTCGGGCGGGACGCGCATTCGACCAACCATCACACGCTGGCGGACGGGACACCCTATCCGCCCGAGGCCTGTCCGATCTACCGCGTCCTCGAGACCGGTAAACCGCTGGAGGCCTGGGACGATCACTTCGAGCGTACCGATGGGACCCTGTTTCCCGTGAGTGTCTTTACCGCACCCACGTTTGATGTGTCGGGTCGCGTTGACGGCGCGGTGGTGTCGTTCCAGGACCAGACCGCGCGGCGCGAGCGCGAGGCCCGCCTGCTCAAGGCGACCAGTCATCTTCCCGGCGCCATCTACCAGTACCGCCTGTATCCGGATGGTCGCCATGAGTTCCCGTTCGTCAGCGAGGGGGCCCGGCGGGTCTACGGACTGTCTCCGGACATCATCGAGGCGGATGCCGATGCGGCCTTTGCCCGGGTCAACCCCGAGGATCTTCCACGCATCCAGGCCAGCATCGAGAAGTCGGCGCGCAAGCTGGGGCCCTGGCAGGTGCGTTACCGGGTCCGTCACCCGATACGCGGGACGCTCTGGGTCGAGGGCCGTGCGACGCCGGAAGCACTGCGCCGGGACGGCAGCATCGTCTGGCACGGGGTCATGATCGACATTACCGAGCAAGTGGCGATGGAGGAGACCCTGCGCGAGCGTGGCGAGGAACTGGCTGCGGCGCAGCGCATCGCGCACGTGGGGAGCTGGGTCTGGAGGATCCAGGAGGACCGCACAAGCTGGTCGGAGGAGACCTACCGCATCTTCGGCCTGCGCCGGGAGGATCGGGAGGCGAACTACGCGGGTTTCCTGCAGGCCGTGCACCCGGAGGACCGGGACCGCGTGGCCGCCACGGTGGAATCGGCCCTGGAGACCGGGGATTACGACATTCATTTCCGGGTTCTGCGGCCCGATGGCCTTGAGCGCATGGTCCACAAGCGTGGCGCGGTCGAGCGCGATGCCGGCGGCAAGCCCCGACGCCTGATCGGAACCGTGCAGGACGTGACCGCCCGCCGTGCGCTGGAGGAAAACCTTCGCCGTCTGGTCGGGATCCTGGAGCGCACGCCCGATGTGGTTGGCATGCACGACCCGGACGGCAGCATGCTGTTCCTGAATGCGGGAGGGCGTGAACTGTTCGGGCTGCCACCGGCTCCCGGAGAGCCGTGGGATCCCGAGACTGGATGGAACACGCAGGGCCTGCCGGCCGAGGTGGGGTCCCTGGAGGGAACGATCCGGCGGTTTCATCCGCCCTGGGCCGCGGACTATATCCTGCAGGAGGCAGGCCCGGCCGCAATGCGCGAGGGTATCTGGCAGGGCGAGACCGCCGTGCTGAATGGGGAGGACCGCGAGGTGCCTGTGTCCCAGGTGATCATTGTTAGCCGTGATGATCACGGGCAGGTGCGGCAAGTTTCGACCATCCTGCGCGACATTTCTCAACGCAAGGCCGCGGAGGATGCCCTGCGCGAGAGCGAGGCGCGTTTCCGGCAACTGGCCGGCTCCGTGAACGAGGTCTTCTGGCTGCAGGACGAGCATTCGATCCTGTACGTCAATCCGGCCTACGAGCGGGTCTGGGGATACAGCCGTGAGCACCTGTACCGCGACTCGGCCGCGATGCTGGACGCCGTGGATCCGTAGGACCGCGACCGGGTGGAGGCGGTGTTCCTTTCCGGGACTTTCGGCGACGTAACGGCCGATGAGACCTTCCGCATACGGCGCCCGGCCGGCGAGCAGCGCTGGGTTCGGGTCCGCCGCTATCCGATTGCGGATAGCGAGGGTCGGGTGACCCGGGTGGCCGGCACGGCGGTCGATATCACCGAGCTGAAGGCCACGCAGCAGGAGCTGGAACGCAACCAGGCGGAACTCGAGCGTCAGGCCTTCTATGATCGCCTGACCGGGGTTGCCAACCGGCGGTATTTCGAAAGCCTGCTGGACCGCGAAGTCCGGCGTGCCGAGCGATATGGACAGGGGTTTGCGCTGGTGATGTTCGATCTCGATCACTTCAAGAAGGTCAACGACACCTATGGCCATGCCGCCGGGGATGTGGTGTTGCAGGAAGTGACCCGGGTCGCGGGCGAGCGCCTGCGCAGCGTGGACGTACTCGGACGTTGGGGGGGCGAGGAGTTCATGGTCCTGCTGCCGGGCGCCGCAGCGAACGAAGGCGCCCGGGTGGCGGAGTTAATCCGGTCGCGAGTGGCCGGGCGTGCCTTTCCCCGTGTGGGCGAGGTGACCGTGAGCCTCGGCGTGGCGGCATTCCATTCCGGAGAGCCGCGCGGCGAGCTGCTGCGGCGCGTCGACGAGGCGCTCTACCGCGCCAAGCGCGAGGGCCGCAACCGGGCGGCCCTCGCGCCGCCGCCCGCCGCATGACCGGGCGCACCGAGGGGAATCCGGGTGGCGCATAGTGGCCGGCGTGGCCTGAGTCGGGTACTGCATGCCTTTGGGTATTCCTGGCGCGGGCTGCGCGACGCATATCAACACGAGTCTGCGTTTCGTCAGGAGCTGGCGCTACTGGCGGTATTGCTGCCGCTGGCGATCGGGTTGGGCGAGAGCGGAGTGGAGCGGGCACTGCTCGCTGGCAGCGTCCTGTTGATCCTGGTCGTGGAACTGCTGAACTCCGCGGTGGAGGCGACAATCGACCGGTTTGGCGACGAACGCCATCCGCTGTCGGCCCGCGCCAAGGACATGGCCTCGGCCGCGGTGCTGGTCAGTTTCCTCCTGGCGGCGCTGGTGTGGGGGCTGATCCTGCTCTGACCGCGGTGGGGCATCCGGGCCTTTTCCCTGCGTTCGTCCGGAGAACCGCTGTGCGGTTTCCGGGATGACGGCACAGGAGGGTGGAGCGGCGATGCGCGGTGTCCGAAGGTGGGGATGCGTATCCGTCAGGAGCCGTTATGCGCCATGCAGTCGGTGAAGCCGTCCGCCATGCCCTGCATCAAGTGGAACCAGGCGTCCGGGCCGGATTCCAGCTCGGCACCGATCGGATCGAGTATGCCGAGCCGGGTGCCGGTACCTTCGGCCACGGTCTCTGCCAGCGCCGGGCGGAATTGCGGCTCGGTAAACAGGCATAGGATATCGCCCTCGGCCAGGCGCGTGCGCAGCTCGGACAACCGGCGGGCCCCCGGCATGCGTGACGGATCGACGCTGATGGAGCCGGCCGCGTCCAGGCCGTAGTGCCGTTCGAAGTACTGGTAGGCGTCGTGGAATACCATGAAGCGCTGGTCGCGTACCGGGGCCAGTTGCGCCGCGAGATCGGTATCCAGGTCGTCGATGCGCTGGAGCAGGCGGTCCCGGTTGTCCCGGATCCTTGCGGCCTGTTCCGGATCGAGTTCCGCGATGCGCTCCGCGAGCTGTTCGACGATGGCACGTGCCACGGCCGGCGACAGCCACAGGTGACTGTCGTAATCGCCATGTGCATCCCCGTTCCTGTCGTCATGCGCGGGTCCGTGATGATCCGACCCGTGAGCACCGTCGTCATGCTCGTGTGCATGATCCTCGTGTCCGTCGTGATCGTCGTGGGCATGACGGTCATGTCCGTGATCGCCGTGATCGTCATGCCCATGGTCGCCATGGTCATGATGGCCTTCCCATACCCCGCCGCTACGGCCCTCCAGCAGGGGCAGGTCCAGGTCGTGCATCAGGCTGATCACGGTCGCCCGCTCGGAGATCCCGCGCAGTGGGCGCTCGAGAAAGCCTTCCAGTTCCGGACCCACCCAGATGATCAGGTCGGCCTGTTGCAGGCGTCGTGCCTCGGAGGGCCGCATGGCGTAGCCGTGGGGCGAGGCACTGGCTGGGACCAGCAGTTCGACCTCGTGGGTGTCGCCGGCCAGCGCGGCAACCAGGCTGTGGATGGGTAGAATCGAGGTGACAATGCGCGGACTGTCGTCGGCCTGTGCGGGTGTGGCCAGTGCCAGGAGCAACGTCAGGGCCAGCAACAGGGCGGGCACGGTCGGGCGGCGGACTGCGGAACGCATCGGCGGATTCTCCATCGGGGCCATTAACGTTATAGTATATCAATATGAGTCGCAAAGACCCCACCGAGCCCGCCGCGGCGGAAATCGATGCATCACCCTTGCTGGCGGCCCGCGACGTGTCACTGGAACGCGCCGGACGGGTGATCCTGGACCATGTCTCGGTCCAGGTGCGCCCGGCCGAGGTGACCGTGGTGATCGGCCCCAACGGGGCGGGAAAGACCTCGCTATTGCGGGTCCTGCTGGGGCTGTGGAAGCCGGGACAGGGCCGGGTACAGCGCCGACGCGGGCTGCGTATCGGTTACATGCCGCAGCGCCTGCAGATCGAGCCGGTGCTGCCACTGTCGGTGCGGCGTTTCCTGACGCTGCGCCAGCGGGCCCCGGAGGCCGTCCTGCGCGAAGGCCTGGAGCGGGTCGGCGTGCCGCATCTGCTGCACAAGCCGGTGCAGTCGCTCTCCGGCGGCGAGATGCAGCGGGTGCTGCTGGCGCGCGCCCTGCTCAATCGACCGAACCTGCTGGTGCTGGACGAACCCGCCCAGGGGGTGGATATCGTCGGCCAGGGCGAGGTGTTCAAGCTGATTGATGACATCCGCCACGAGACCGGCTGCGGGGTGCTGATGGTGTCGCACGACCTGCATCTAGTCATGGCCGGGGCCGACGCGGTGATTTGCCTGAACCAGCATGTGTGCTGCACTGGCCGGCCGGAGGAGGTGTCGCGGCATCCCGAGTACCAGCGCCTGTTTCCGGAGACGGACATGCAGGGGATCGGGGTCTACAGGCACGATCACGACCACGTGCACGATGTGGCCGGGGATGTGCACGAACATCACGCCGGCTGCGGCCATGCCCGCCGGCCCGGTCCGGGGAGCGACTCCCGATGATGGGTGGCTTGCTTGACGATTTTTTGATGCGTGCCCTGCTGGCGGGGCTGATGGTGGCCGCCGTCGCGGGTCCGCTGGGGGCCTTCGTGGTCTGGCGCCGCATGGCCTATTTCGGGGATACCGTGTCGCATTCGGCGCTGCTGGGCGTCGCGCTGGGTGTGTTGCTGGGGCTAAATCTCAACCTGATGGTCACGCTGGTGTGCGTGGCGATTGCCATCCTGCTGGTGCTGTTGCAGCGGCGCCAGGAACTGGCCTCGGACACCCTGCTTGGGATCCTCGCGCACAGTGCCCTGTCGCTGGGGATTGTCGCGGTGACGTTCATCGAGGGGTTGCGGGTGGACCTGATGGCCTACCTGTTCGGCGACATCCTCGCCGTAGGGACCGGAGACCTGCTGTCCATCGCCATTGGCGGGGGCGTGGCCCTGCTGTTGTTGGTCATGCTGTGGCGCCCGCTGCTGGCGCTGACCGTGCACGAGGAACTTGCCCAGGTGGAGGGTGTGCCGGTGCTGCTGGTGCGGCTGGGTCTGATGCTGCTGATCGCACTGGTGATCGCGGCGGCGATGCAGGTGGTCGGCGTGCTGCTGATCACGGCGCTGATGATTATCCCGGCGGCCAGCGCGCGGCGCTTTGCGGCCACCCCCGAGCAGATGGCGATCCTCGCCGGCATCATCGGCATGCTGGCGGTGGGGGCCGGGCTGTGGGGCTCCTTCCAGTACGACACCCCGACCGGCCCGACCATCGTGGTCGCCGCAATGCTGGGCTTCATCCTGGTCCACCTGCTGCCCGGCCGCCTGATCCCCCACTTCGGCGGGCGCTGAAAACCCCTTACTCACCACAAAGACACGAAGAGACCCTAGGTCAAAACCAAAAAGCTTGCACAGGAAGAAAGGAAGTCTGGAAGGATTCTGAAATGGGACTGTGCCTGCGGCGCGGGTCTGTGCGCGCCGGTTCGCCCTGATTCACATCATTCTTCAAATCTTCCCATCTTCCTGTTAACGCCCTTGACCTGGCTTTTTTCGTATCTGAATAAAAGGGCGCCGGGGATCGGTCAGCGGCGGCGTTCGAGGCGTTCGAAGGTGAAGGGGCAGGCGTGGCGTTCGTCGGCGTCGTGGTACTCGGACCAGACGACATCCCAGTCCGCGGGGTCGAGGGCGGGAAAGAAGGTGTCGCCGGCGTGGCACTCGTGCACCCGGGTCACGTGCAGCACGTCGGCGCGTGGCAGGGCCTCCTCGAACAGGCCGGCGCCGCCGATCACGAAGGCCGGGCCGGCCTTGATGGTGGCCAGCGCTGCATCCAGATCGCGATAGACCTCGACGCCATCCGCGTGCCAGTCCGTCTGTCGTGTCAGCACCAGGTTGCGGCGTTTCGGCAGCGGCCGTCCGATGGATTCGAACGTGCGCCGTCCCATGATCATCGGGTGGCCATCGGTGACCCGCTTGAAGTGCTGCAGGTCCTTGGGCAGGTGCCAGGGCAGGTCGTTGTCGCGTCCGATCACGTGATCCGGATCGAGCGCGACCATCAGGTGGATCTGGGGCTGGGGCATGCGAACTCCGGAAACGCTCAGATGGCGATGGGGGCCTTGATCGGGGGGTGGGACTGGTAGTCGCGCACCTCGATGTCGTCGAAGGTGAAGGCGAACAGGTCGGTGATGTCCGGATTCAGGTGCAGGGTCGGCAGCGGCAGGGGTTCCCGCCCGAGCAGTTCTTCGACCTGCCCCTGGTGGTTGCGGTAGAGGTGGGCGTCGCCGAAGGTGTGGACGAACTCGCCGGGCTTCAGACCGACCACCTGCGCGAGCATGTGGGTCAGCAGGGCGTAGCTCGCGATGTTGAACGGCACGCCGAGGAAGACATCCGCGCTGCGCTGGTAGAGCTGGCAGGAAAGCCGGCCCTCGGCCACGTAGAACTGGAACAGGGTGTGGCAGGGCGCCAGGGCCATTTGCCCGGCCTCCGCGTTGGCCTGTGGGGAGACGGATTCGTCCGGCAGGTCGGCCACGTTCCAGGCGCTGATGATGTGGCGCCGGGAGTGGGGGCGATTCTTCAGGTTGTCGATCAGTTCGGCGAGCTGGTCGTGGCCGGCCCAGTTGCGCCACTGCGCGCCGTAGACAGGACCCAGGTCACCGGCCTCGGTCGCCCATTCGTCCCAGATACGGACCTTGTGGTCGCGCAGGTACCCGACATTGGTATCGCCGGCAATGAACCACAGCAGTTCGTGGACCACCGAGCGCAGGTGGGTGCGCTTGGTGGTGACCAGCGGGAAGCCGTCGGCCAGGTCGAAGCGCATCTGGTAGCCGAACACCGAGCGCGTGCCGGTGCCGGTTCGGTCGGGGCGGTCGGTGCCGTGGTCGCGGATGTGCCGCACCAGATCCAGGTACTGCTGCATCTCAGGAGGCCTCCGGGGCCGGGCGGGGTGCGGGCAGGGGGTTGCGCCGCGACCAGACGATCAGGGCAACGCCGAACAGGATCACCGGCAGGGTCAGGAGCTGCCCCATGGTGAGCCAGTCGAAGGCGAGGTAGCCAAGGTGGGCGTCGGGTACGCGGACGAACTCGACCGCGAACCGGAAACTGCCGTAGAGCGTCAGGAACAGCCCGGAGATCAGTCCGGTACGCCGTGGCTGGCGCGAGACGACCCAAAGCACCACGAACAGCACCAGCCCCTCGAGGAACGCCTGGTACAGCTGCGAGGGGTGGCGCGGAGTGTAGTCCGCGGCCGGAAAGACCATTGCCCAGGGCAGGTCGGTGGGCTTGCCCCACAGCTCGCCGTTGATCCAGTTTCCGATGCGCCCGGCCCCCAGGCCAATCGGGATCAGGGGAGCGATGAAGTCGGTCAGGCGGAAGAACGGCTGGCGGAGCGCGCGGGCGTACAGCCAGCAGGTAACCAGTACGCCGGCCAGCCCGCCGTGGAAGGCCATCCCACCCTCCCAGATGCGGAACAGGCTCAGCGGGTCGGCCAGCGTGGTATCCAGGTTGTAGAACAGGGCATATCCGAAGCGACCGCCGACCACGACGCCGACCACGCCCCAGAACAGCAGGTCGCCGACCTGCCAGGGGTGGAGAGGGTCCCAGTCACGGCTGCGGGTGCGCCAGACCCCGAGGGCCCAGAAGGCAACGAAGCCGACCAGGTACATCAGGCCGTACCAGTACAGGGTCAGCGGGCCGATGGACAACGCGACCGGGTCGATAAACGGGTGTGTGGGCATGGGCGCTTGCGGATGAAAAACCGGGTGCACATGCTACCCGGCCTGACCCCGGCATGCACCTGCATGGGGGGGCAGCCGGATGCATTTTCCAGGAGGCCGCGCAATGAATCGACTGGCCGGGGCCAGCAGCCCGTATCTGCTGCAGCACGCCGACAATCCCGTGGACTGGTATCCCTGGGGCGAGGAGGCGCTGGAACGTGCGCGCCGCGAGGGCAAGCCGATCCTGCTGTCGATTGGCTACTCCGCCTGCCACTGGTGCCACGTGATGGCGCACGAGTCCTTCGAGGACCCGGACACCGCCGCGGTGATGAACGAACGCTTCGTCAGCATCAAGGTGGACCGCGAGGAGCGGCCGGACCTCGATCGCATCTACCAGAACGCGCACATGCTGCTGTCGCAGCGCCCCGGTGGCTGGCCGCTGACGGTCTTCCTCACGCCGGACCAGGTGCCGTTCTTCGCCGGGACGTATTTCCCGAGCACCCCGCGCCATGGCCTGCCGTCGTTCGTGGATCTGATGACCCGGGTGTCCGATTTCCTCGCCGAGCACCCCGACGAGATCCAGCGCCAGAACGAGTCGCTGCAGCAAGCCCTGGGCCGGATCTACCGCCCCGCGGGGGGCGCGATCCCGGCGCTTAGTGTCGTCGACAAGGGGCGCGCGGAACTGGCGAAGACCTTCGACGAATCGTTCGGCGGCTTTGGGGATGCACCCAAGTTTCCCCACCCGGCCTCGCTCGAGTGGCTGGCCTGGCATGCCGCGCGCCATGGCGATGCCGAGGCGGAGCGCATGCTGGCCCGTACCCTGGGTGCGATGGCCGCCGGCGGGATCTTCGATCAGGTGGGCGGTGGCTTTTGCCGCTACTCGGTGGATGCCCGCTGGATGATCCCGCACTTCGAGAAGATGCTCTACGACAACGGGCCGCTGCTGGGGCTGTACGCCCAGCGCGCCGCGCACGGCGACGAACGCGCGCGGCGGGTGGTGGAGTCGACGGTCGCCTGGCTGGAGCGCGAGATGCGGGATCCCTCGGGAGCCTCTTATTCGAGCCTGGACGCGGACTCCGAAGGCGAGGAAGGACGCTTCTATGTCTGGGACCCGGAGACGGTCGAAGCGCTCCTGACGGAGGACGAGTGGGCCGTCGCCAGCCGGGTCTGGGGACTGAACGGCCCGGCCAATTTCGAGGGGTGCTGGCATCTGCACGAGGTGGCACCGGCGGCGACCGTCGCGGATGCGCTGGGGATCGACGAGGCGGAGGCGAACTCGCGCCTGGACCGGGCCCGCGAACGCCTGCTCGCGGCGCGCGAGGACCGGGTGCGGCCGCATCGCGACGAGAAGATCCTGGGTGCCTGGAATGCCCTGATGATCTCGGGCCTGGCGCGGGCCGCGCGCGCACTGGAACGCCCGGAATGGTTGCGCCTGGCACGCGAGGCGATGACCGCCGTGCGCGAGCGTCTGTGGTGCGACGGCCGGTTGTACGCCAGCGTGCGCGAGGGGGCGACCGGCGCGATGCCGCGCGCCTACCTGGACGATCACGCCCTGTTGCTGGAGGCCACGCTGGCGCTGCTGGAGGCCGAGTGGGACAGCGACCTGCTGGCCTGGGCCACCACGCTGGCCGACACCCTGCTGGAGGAATTCGAGGACCGCGAACAGGGCGGTTTCTTCTTCACCGCCCGGGATCACGAGGCCCTGATCCAGCGCCCGAAGGTCTATGCCGACGATGCCATGGCGGCCGGTAACGGGACCGCCGCTCAGGTATTGCAGAAACTCGGGTTCCTGCTATCCGAACCCCGCTACCTGGAGGCGGCCGAACGCACGCTGGCGAACGCCGGCCCGATGGTCGAACAGGCGCCACTGGGCCACATGAGCCTGCTGACCGCGCTGGACATCCATTACCAGGCGCCGGCCCTGGTCGTGCTGCGGGGGGCGGCCGACGAACTTCCCGCGTGGCAGCAGCGACTGCGGGCGCAGGCAGGTCCGGTCTGGAGTTTCGCGATCCCGGCGGCGGCTGGGGACCTGCCCGCCGCGCTGGCGGAGAAGGCGGCTCCGGAGACGGGCGTTCGGGCCTATCTCTGCCGCGGCCTGCGATGCGAGTCGCCGGTGTCCGATCCTGCTGCGCTGGAAGACGCACTCGTGCGAGGTTGAATCGCCCCGTCTCGCACCCGCGGTAGAATAGGTCAGCCCCCATGTAGGAGCAGGCGAATTCCGGCTTTGGCTGGACGTTCGCCTGCAAGCAGGCTCCTGCGGAAATTGACCGATTCATTGCAAAAGGGAATGTTCGAATGAGCGAGAAGAAGCTGATGGATTTCGTCGCCGAGGCGCGAAAGAACGTGAAGGAGATCGCCCCGGCGGATCTCGCCGAGAAGATGGAGAACGGCGAGGACTGGCTGGTGGTGGATGTGCGCGAGCCCTACGAGTTCGAAAAGATGCACGCGCCGAATTCCATCCTCGTCCCGCGCGGCCTGCTGGAGGGTGCCGCCGATCCCAACACCCCGCACCGCATTGATGCGCTGGTGAACGCGCGCGAGAAGCCGGTGGCCGTGATGTGCGCAACCGGCGGCCGTGCCGCGATGTCCGTACAGCGACTGCAGGACATGGGCTTTACCAACGTGGTGAACATCGCCGGCGGGATCAAGAGCTGGGAAGGCGAGGACCTGCCGGTGGAATCCGGCGCCTACACGGGCCCGCTGCCGTAGTAAGGGCTGGTGGGGCGGGGGGCAGAGGGGCCTCCGCCTCGAACGGAGCCGTTTACGGACTTTGTTCCGGCGGCAGATTCATCCGGGTGTCATCGTTCCTACACGGAGCGGTCAACCGCGCGGCGTAGTCTCCGGGACAGTTCAACCGGAGGTCGCCACCATGAGCGAACCGCAGCTGTCCCCACCTACACCGATCGCGCCGAACGACACCGCCTACCGCGTCCATCTCGCGTCCAGCCCGTCGGACCTCGAGGCGGCCCAGCGCCTGCGCCACGAGGTCTTCGCCGGCGAGATGGGGGCCGCGCTTCCGGATACCGGGTCCGGTCTGGACCGGGATCCCCTGGACCCCTACTGTCATCACCTGCTGGTGCGCGAACGGCGCTCCGGAACGGTGGTTGCCTGCACGCGCATCCTGACCGAGGAGAGCGCCAGCACGGCCGGTGGCTTCTACTCGCTGTCCGAATTCGAACTGGGCCCGTTGATGAATCTCCCGGGGAAGACCCTGGAGATCGGCCGCACCTGCGTGCGCGCGGATCATCGCCAGGGGGCCGCGATCAATGCGCTGTGGACCGGCCTGGCGCGGTTCATGAACGCCCATCGCTACGACTATCTGATGGGCTGTGCGAGCCTGCCCTTGAGCGAGCAGACGCCGGCCCAGCTGGCCTGGCTACGCCTGTTCCATCGCGCGCCATCACGTCTGCGGGTGGCGCCGCGCCGCCCGCTGCCCAACGCCCTGACCATCTGCCATGGCACGCCCAGTCGTACCGGGCTGCCGCCGCTGCTGAAAGCCTACCTTCGCCTGGGCGCCCGGGTCTGTGGCGAGGCCAGTTTCGATCCCGACTTCAACGTGGCCGACGTGCTCGTTCTGCTGGATGTGCGCGCCATGCCGGACCGTTACCATCGGCACTTCATGGGCGCTATGGCGCCCGCAAGCCGAGGAACGGAGCATGACCGGAACACCGCGGGCACTGGGTAGGCTGATGCGCATCGTGCTGCACATGCTGGCGGGGGTCTGGCTGACCTGGTGGATGGTCCGCCGTGACGCCGACTTCGCGGAACGCAGCCGCATCCGCCGCGCCTGGTACGACCGCGCGCTGTGGATCGTGGGTGTGCGGCTCCGGATCCATGGCGAGGAACCCCGGCGTACGTCACTGGTGGTGGCCAACCATGTCTCCTGGCTGGATATCCCGCTGATCGGCACCGCGATGGACACCTGTTTCCTCTCCAAGGCGGAGATCGCGCGTTGGCCGATCATCGGCTGGCTCGGCCGTCAGCATGACACCCGCTTCATCGAACGCGGGGCCAATCAGGCGTCGGCCCACTTCGAGGCGATGCGGGACGGGCTCGACGAGGGCCTGCAGTTCGTGGTGTTCCCGGAAGGCACGACCAGCCGCGGCGAGTTCGTGCGCCGGTTTCATCCGCGACTGTTTGCGGCCGTGGCCGGCACCCAGCATCCGGTGCAGCCGGTGGCGCTGGCCTACGAAGGCATGCCGAACGGCCCGGTGCCGGTGTCCTACGCGGAAGACGATCGCCTGATCTCGAATGTCTGGAAGCTGTTGTGTCGACGCGAGACGCACGTGGACCTGCATCTTCTGGCCCCGCTGGAATCCGCCAACCAGGATCGGCGCAGTCTGGCCGACGGCGCCCGCAGCGCCATTGTCGATGTGCTCGGCCTGCCGGTCGATCCGCCTTCGGGGCGGGCAACCGCCCGCGCTTCTTCATAGCGACGGGCGGGGAGGGGGGCAGCATGATGTCCGGATCCGGCACCGAATGCCCCCGCCCCTCCCGCACCCGTCTGAACCTTGCCCTGGTGACCGAGACCTGGCCACCGGAGGTGAATGGCGTGGCGCATACCCTCGCGCGGCTGGTCGAGGGGATGCGTGACCGTGGTCATCGCGTGCAGGTGTTCCGCCCGCAGCAACCGGGCGAGCCGGCGGCTCCGCGCGAGGATCCCGACGACCCGGTGTTCCGTGACCACCGGCTTGCGGGCCTGCCGCTGCCGGGTTACAGCGGTCTGCGTCTGGGTCTCCCCGCCCGGCGCCGGTTGCAGACCCTGTGGACCGAGAACCGACCGGATGCCGTGTACATCGCCACCGAGGGCCCGCTGGGGCACTCCGCCCTGCAGGCGGCGCGGCGCCTCGGAATCCCCGTCGCGTCGGGATTCCATACCCACTTCGACGGCTATGCCCGCTACTACGGGATGGGCTGGCTGACGCCCGTGGTGCGGGCCGTGCTGCGACGCTTTCACAACCGCTGCGGCGTCACGCTGGCTCCCACGCGGGCACTGGCCGCCACCCTGGCGGCGCAGGGGTTCGAGCGCGTGCGGGTGATGGCCCGCGGTGTCGACATCCGCCGCTTTACGCCGGCACGCCGCTCGTCACGCCTGCGTCGGCAGTGGGGCGCCAGTACGTCCATGCCGGTGGTGTTGTACGTGGGCCGTCTGGCGCCGGAGAAAAACCTCGCCCTGGTCGTGGACGCCTTTCGCGCCCTGCAGGAGCAACGGCCCGAGGCCCGCCTGGTACTGGTGGGTGACGGACCCTCGCGCGCCGGCCTGGAGCGGGCGCATCCGGATCTGATCTTTACCGGGCAGCAGCTGGGCCAGGCCCTGGCCCAGCACTACGCCAGTGCCGACCTGTTCCTGTTCCCGTCCACCTCCGAGACTTTCGGCAACGTGGTAATCGAGGCCATGGCCAGCGGGCTCCCGGTGCTGGCCTTCGATACCGCCGCCGCTCATGAACACATCGTCAACGGCGTGAGCGGGGCGCGGGTGCCACGGACGGGGGAGGCGGGCGTCGACGCCATGGCCTTCATCGAGGCCGCTGTGGAAATCGCCCGATTGGCGGGAGCCTGGCACGAGATGGGACGACATGCCCGGGCCCGGGCGCGGGGTCTCGATTGGGTGGAGGTCGTGGCCGAGTTCGAAACGGTTTGTCTGGAAATCCTGGGAGAGCCGCGTGATGCGAGTCCTGCAATGGATGGATGAACTGGAGCTGGCGATCTGCGAGCAGTTCAACCATTACAATCGGCGCCGCGTCGTCAGCGGGTTCTTTGGCTGGATCAGCCGCCTGGGCGACGGGGCCATCTGGTATGGGCTGATGCTTGCCCTGCCGTTGGTTCATGGGTCGCAGGCGGCGTGGGTCAGCCTGCAGATGGCCGTGGTGGGGCTGGTTTCGCTGCCGGTGTACAAGTGGCTGAAGCGGCGTACCAGCCGGCGCCGTCCCTGCCATCGCGATCGCCCGTTCGCGCGCACGGTGGATCCATTGGACGAGTTCAGCTTTCCCTCCGGTCACACCATGCACGCGGTGGGCTTTACCGTGGTCCTGGTGGCATGGTTCCCGGTCTGGGCCTGGCTGGTGGTGCCGTTCGCGGCGCTGGTGGCCGCCTCGCGGCTGGTGCTGGCCCTGCACTATCCCAGCGATGT
>NZ_JAWLFK010000063.1:0-8757 GCF_041685615.1 Thioalkalivibrio sp. | reverse complement strand
GAGGAGGTGCGGCGCTCGCTCGCGCTGGTGCAGCACGAGTTGTTTGATCTCGGAGCGGAACTGGCAGTGCCAGGGCACCAGGCCCTCCCGGACGCTTCCGTGGAGCGGCTGGATGTGGAGCTGGAGTCCTTCAACGACGATCTGCCCGCTCTGAAGGAATTCATCCTTCCGGGCGGAGGCCCCGCCACGGCCGACTGTCACATTGCGCGCACGGTCTGTCGGCGCGCGGAACGGCGCCTGGTGGCACTCAACCACCACGAGGCATTGCGACCGTCTTCGCTGGCCTATATCAACCGGCTGTCGGATCTCCTGTTCGTGCTCTGCCGCGTCCTCGCTCGCCATGAAAACGGTGCCGAGGTCCTCTGGCAGCCGGCCAGCCAGCGCGGCTGACGTGTTCGTCTGATCGGCGTCGCTGCCGCGGCGCCCGATTCCCATCGCATCGGTCGCGGGCGTGTCGGGTACACGCCTCGCGATCCCCTGCGCCTGTTTTTCGGGAAGTCTCCATGCGTTTTCGTTGCACAATTCTGATGGCTCTGGCGTTTTTTTTGTTCGGGGTCGGAACGGCCGGGGCCGGACCGCTGGTGGTGGGCGTCGTCTCCGATCGCTCGGCGGCGGAGGTTGCCGCCGGGGCCCATCGCTTCCTTGAGGCATATCCGGAGGCGGAGGTCGTGCTGCGCACCCCCGAGCAGCTCACGGACAAGTCGGACGAGGCGGTATCGACGCTGTGGCGCGAGGCTGATGCGGTGCTCGTTGCCGCCGTCTTCGGGGATCAGGCCGCGCGCCTCGATCGGCTGTTGCGGGAGGCCCCGCCGCCCGAGGGAGCCCCGATTATGGCCATTAACAGCGTGCGTCACTTGACGGCGTTGTCGCGGATCGGCGGCGAGGCCGTACTCGCGGGCCTGGATGACGAGGAACGCACCGAACTGGCGGCCAACCCCGAACCGGGCGAGGACCCGCGCGTGCACCTGGCCCAACAGCAGGAGCGTTTCCCCGAACAGGCGGACTGGCTGACCGGGCGCGCGTTCTACCAGGGGCGCACGCCGGAGAGCATGGAGGGCCTGATGCGCTGGCTGGCCGCGCACGGCGGCCACGCGATCGACGTGCCCGATCCGGACCCGCGCGAGACTATCCGTTACTACCGTCATGGCAGCTCCAGTCCCGATCCGGAGGATCTCGATCTGGATGCGGGACCGGCCGTGGCGCTGCTGGATCTGGATACCGGCGACCGGCCGGGTGACCGTGCGCTGCTGGACACTGCCTGCGAGGCTCTGGAGGCGCGTGAAGTCCAGTGTTTTGCGGTACTGGCGCGCTGGGGCGGGGCCAGCCGCGAGGCGGTCGAGACGCTGGCCGAGGCGGCCGGGCCGGCGGATCTGGCGGGGATCGTCAGCCTGCAGGACTTCGTGGTCGGCGGAGGCGGTAACCGCGAGGCGGTGGCCGAGGCCTTCGGCGAACTGGATGTGCCGGTGATCAAGGGCATCCGCCTGGCGGACGTGAGCGCGACCCAGTGGCGGCTGTCGCACGAGGGCATCCCCTGGGACAAGGTCCACTACCACGTGGCCATGCCGGAGTTGCAGGGCATGAGCCAGCCGATGGTGCTCGCGACCGCGGGCGCGCCGGAACAGGACGAACGCACCGGCGTGCGTCTGACGCTGACCGAGCCGGTCGGCGAGCGGGTAGAGGCCCTGGCCGAGCGGGTAGCAATCTGGCAGCGGCTGCGTGCCCTCGACAACGCGGACAAGCGGGTCGCGGTCATCTACTACAACCATCCGCCGGGTCGTCAGAACATCGGCGCGGACAAGCTGGATATCCCCGAGTCCCTGCTGGAGATCCTGCAGAACCTGGAGGCGGCAGGCTATGACCTGGGCGACGAGGTGCCGGAGGATGCCGAGTCCCTGCTGGACCTTATCCAGGACCGTGCGGTGAACCTGCCGGAACAGGCGGATGCGCTGGATGCTATCGCCGGCCGGGTGGCCTCGCTGGATCGCGAACAGTATCAGGCGTATTTCGATGGCCTCTCGGAACCCGTCCAGGCCGAACTGGTGGATGGTCCGATCGGTTATCTGCAAGCACGCCTGGAGGCCGCCAGGGCCGCCGACGAGATCGAACTCGCTCAAGCCGCGCTGGAAAGTGGCGTTGGCGATCTGCGCCACATGCTCGAGAGCTATCCGCACGCGGCCCAGGATCGCGCACTGGACCTGTTGGCGCAGTACGAGGAGGCTTGGGAGGCCACGCTGGCAGGGGAAGACGCGCACGCGACGACCGAGCCGCTGCGCAAGGCGTTGGTGCGCACGGGCATCCCCGGCCTGACCGGCTGGGGCGAGCCGCCGGGCGAGGCGATGACCCGCAACGGCGAGATGCTGTTCCCAGGGATCGAGTTCGGGAACGTGTTCATCGGCCCGCAGCCGCCCCGCGGCTGGGAGGTCAGCGAGCGCCTGCTGCACGCCAACACCACGTTCCCGCCGACCCACCAGTATGTCGGCTTCTATCACTGGATCCGCGATCACTTCGAGGCGGATGCGTTGGTCTACGTTGGCCGCCATTCCACGCGCGAGTTCCTGCCGCGCCGCCGCGCGGGGCTGGCGCCGGATGACTATCCCGAGATCCTCGGCGGTGCCCTGCCGATTATCTATCCGTACATCGTCGATGGCGTGGGTGAGGGTATACAGGCCAAGCGCCGTTCCATGGGGGTGATGATCAGCCACTTGACCCCGCCACTGGCGGCCACCGAGCTGTACGACAGCCTGCTGGAGCTACGACAGTTGGTGGAGACCTACGAGGCGGCCGCGCAGCCGGATGCCGCGACGCGCTCGCGGGCTGCCCAGACCCTGCGCGAACGCATTGAGGATCTCGGCCTGACCGAGACCATCGAAGACGAACTGGCCCGCGGTCATCGTCACGACCACGGCCACCACCATGACGACCACGATGATCACCACGACGGTCATCATGGTGAACCCGATGTCACCGGGCACGGGGAAGGTCGTGCGGACGCCCACGGCGACGAGCATCGTGACGCGGACCATCACGGGAAGCATGGGGATGAAGCGCACGAACACGCCCATGAGCATGATCATGAGAACGAGCATGCGGACGAGGGTCATGACGACCACGCAACAACCTCGCTCGCGGAGATGGACGAAGAGTTGCTGGTCCACGAGATCGGCCACTACCTGACGGATATGCAGGAACATCAGATGCCGCTGGGGCTCCACGTGTTCGGGCGCGACTGGAGTGACGAGGCCGTGGATACAATGCTCGAGTCGATGGCGGGTGACGACGAAGTTGGGGACGACTGGGACGCCAGGCTGCGTGGATCCCCGGCCAATGAACGTGCGCATCTACTCGCGGCGCTGGAGGGACGTTTCGTGCCACCGGGACAGGGCAACGATCCAATCCGAACGCTGGACGTGTTGCCGACCGGCCGCAATTTCCACGCGCTGGCGGCGGATCTGGTGCCCACGCGCGTGGCCTGGAGCATTGGCCAGGAACTGGCCGCGGATGCCCGCGAGCACGGCGATCCCGAGGCGGATGGCAGCGAGGCGATCATCCTCTGGGCCTCGGATACCGTGCGCGACGAGGGCGTGATGATCGCCTTCGGCATGGACATGCTGGGTATGCGCCCGGCCTGGAACAGCCGCGGGATCGTCCAGGGGCTGGAGCGCATGGACCTCGACGCGGCCGGGCGTGACCGCCGCCGCGATGCCCTGTTCACCACCTCCGGTTTGTTCCGCGACCTGTACGAGGACCAGTTGGTGTGGCTGGATCGCGCCGCCCGCCTGGCACTGGACGGCTCGTCGGAGACAATTGTTGCGCAATACCCCGAGCTGGAAGAGGCACTGGACGCCGCCCTGGCCCCGCTTGGGGAGGGCCTGCGTGACCCCGGTGCCGAGCCGCTGGCGCGCAACGACGTGGCTGCCCAGTGGGTGGAAGACACCGAGGCCCTGCGTGCCGCGGGCCTCAATGGCGTCGAAGCGGGTCAGCAGGCCGCGCTGCGTGTGTTCGGTACCGCCCCCGGGGCCTATGGGGCCGGGGTCAATCGTCTTGCCGACCGTTCCGGTGCCTGGGAGGATCGCGGTGAACTGGGGGCGGCCTACGTGCGCCGGATGGGGCATGCCTATGGCGCGGATGAATCCGGCGCCTCCGCGCACGAGGCTTTCGAAGCCCGCCTGGGCCAGGTCGGGCGGACCTATCTTGGGCGCGCCTCGCATCTCTACGGCCTGCTGGACAACGATGACGGCTTCGACTTCCAGGGCGGGCTCTCGACCGCAGTCGACAGCATCCGCGGCGAGGTACCGGACAACCGCGTGCTGCAGCACGCCGATCCGGACGACCCGCGGGTCGAGACCCTGGGCCGCGCGCTGATGCGCGAGCTGCAGGGGCAGAACCTGAACCCGCAGTGGATCGAGCCGCTGATGGATCACGGCTACGCCGGGGCGCGCACGATGGCGCGGGACTTCGTCGACAACCTGTGGGGCTGGCAGGTGACCAACCCGGAGATCATTCGCTCCAGGGTCTGGGACGAGGTGCACGACGTGTATCTGCAGGATCGCCATGGGTTGGGGATGCAGGAGTTCCTGGCCGACGGCCACAACGTGCACGTGAAGACCCATCTGCAGGCGGTGCACCTGGTCGCGGCCAGCCACGGGTTCTGGGACGCCGACCCCGAGGTGCTGGATGCCCTGTCCGAGCGCTTCGCGGAACTGGTCGCCGAGCACGGCCTGCCCGGCAGCGGCCACACGCGCCCGGACCACCCCATGCTGGACGAGGTGGCTGAGCGCCTGGATGACGCCGAGCTGCGCGCGGCCTTCGAGGCCGTGCGGGCGGCCGCGCAGATCGATCGGGCGGAGCCCGAAGCCGACCCCAGCCGTGTCACCGAGATCCAGCCGCTGGAAGACCCGACGGCACCAGAGATGCAGGAGATCCCCGAACCGGCCGAGGGTGAGACCGAGGGCGGTCAGGAGACCGGCGACGAGGCGGCCGGTACGCCCTGGCTTCCCTGGCTGGTGGCCGGTGTGCTGTTCCTGCTGTTGCTCGGCGGTATCGCCGCCGGCCGCCGGCGATAACCGGGGCGTGGGCATTTTCGGGCCTGTAGGAGCCGAGCCCTCTCGGCGACTGCGGCGTCGGATACGCCCCATCGGCCAGAGGCTGGCCTCCTACAAGGGGCCGTGCAAACAAAGGGTAACGAGGTAAACCGAATGTCGTTCTCGATCACGATGGAGCTGATGGATACCGTGGTGCGCTGGCTGCTGGAGCCGGTGATGGTCGGCCTGCTGGTGCTGGTCGCGGTGGCCGTCTGGGAGCTCGGGCTGGCACTGGGCGAACGTTCCGGTGGGGTACGCCGCCTGGAACTGAGCGGCGATGCCGAACGCCTCGCCTACCGCGCACGCCGGCGCATCGACCGCGCGGATCTGCTGGCACGGATCGGCCCGATGCTCGGGCTGATGGGGACGCTGATCCCGCTGGGTCCAGGGCTGGCCGCGATGGGCCGGGGCGAACTGGAAATCCTCGCCCAAGCCGTTACGGTGGCGTTCAACACGACGGTGCTGGGGCTGCTGATCGGCATCCTCGGCTTTTTGCTCGGGCGGCTGCGCCGGCGCTGGTACGACGCCGCGATGGAGCGCCTGGAGGCGGCGGCATGAGGGTTCCGCACTACCGCGCTTCACGCTTCGACGCGCCCGACGAGGAGCCGATGGGTCCACTGGCCAATCTGGCCGACATCATGCTGGTGTTTGCCGTCGGCCTTATGGTGGTGATGGCCGCCTCCGGCGACGGGCTGGAGCCGGCCAGTGGCGGCGTCGAGATTGAGCCCGGACGTGAGATCCCGGACCCGCCCGAGAGGGCGGGCGAGGCCGGCTCGGGCTTCGAATCCATGGGTCAGGTCTACCGGGACCCCGAGACCGGACGCATGATCCTGATCGGTGAATAGCCACTCCCGGAACCGTCCGAACGCCCGTATGACGCAACGAATCAAGGAGTAACAGAAAGATGAGCGACGATACCGAAGGGGCTCGCGCCGAACGCCACGCCCAGCGCATGGCACGCAAGAAGGAGGTCGTGGACCGCAAGATCGCCGAGGCCCAGGAAGAGAAGGGCGTGTTTCTGATCCTGACCGGCAACGGCAAGGGCAAGAGTTCCTCCGGTTTCGGCATGGTTGCCCGGGCCCTGGGGCACGGCATGCAGGTGGGCATTGTCCAGTTCATCAAGGGGCAGTTTGCCACCGGCGAGGAGGCGTTCTTCCGCGGTCAGGACAACGTCCAGTACCACGTGATGGGCGAGGGCTACACCTGGGAGACCCAGGATCGCGAGAAGGATGTGGCCGCGGCCCGCGAGGCCTGGGCGCATGCCCGCGACATGCTGCGCGACCCGAACGTCGACCTGGTGCTGCTCGATGAGCTGCACATCGCGCTGAAATACCAGTACCTGGATGTGGACGAGGTGCTCGAGGACCTCGCCAAGCGCCCGCCGATGCAGCACGTGATCACCACCGGTCGCGCCGCACCCAAGGCACTGATCGAGGCCGCCGACACCGTCAGCGAGATCGGCGTGGTCAAGCACGCCTTCCAGGCCGGCATCAAGGCGCAGAAAGGGATCGAGCTGTGAGTGCCCGTGCGCTGCGGTTGGCCTCCGGGCTGCGCTATGATCGGGGAATTGACGCGACCGCGAACCGGAGGCACCCGCATGGCCAATCCCCAATCCGCGCGCATGGATGCCGAGGCCTTCCTGGCGTGGGAGACCGAGCAGCCGGAGAAGCACCAGTTTGTGGCCGGCGAGGTCTTCGCGATGGGCGGTGCCTCGGACCGGCATGTGACCATCGCCGGGAATGTGTTTTCAGCGCTGCGCGAACACCTGCGCGGGGGCCCCTGTCGCACCTTTATCGCCGACATGAAGCTGCGGGTGGAGGCGGCCGATGCCTTCTTCTATCCCGACGTGATGGTGACCTGCGATTCCGCCGACCGCGGGCGCGAGCAGTACAAGGAGGCGCCGGTGCTGGTGGTGGAGGTGCTGTCGCCGTCGACCGAGGCCTTCGATCGGGGCGCGAAGTTTGCCGCGTATCGTGCCCTGGGCTCGCTGCAGGAGTATCTGCTGATCGACCCGGCAAGCGGTGCGGTCGAGCTCTACCGGCGCGATCCGGAGAACCACTGGGTGCTGTACACCCACGCCCCGCCGGATGCCGTCGACCTGCGCAGCGTCAGCCTGACGCTGGAGGGGGCAAGCATCTTCGAGGACGCGGCCCCCGGCCCGGAGCACGGGACGCCGGCGGAGGCCTGACCTCGCTGACGAACTACGCGGGTGGTCGGCAATGACCGGGGCCGCAAGCTGCCCCGCCGCGTTCGTGGCGGCCCCGGCCTCGGGCCAGGGCAAGACCACGATTACTGCCGCCATCGCCCGTTACCACCGCAACCAGGGCCGCCGCGTGCGCGTGTTCAAGACCGGCCCCGACTTCCTTGATCCAATGATTCTGGAGCAGGCTTCCGGCCATCCGGTGGATCCGCTGCATCTGTGGATGGTCGGCGAAGCCGCCTGCAAGGCGAAGCTGTACGAGGCGGCCCAGGAGTCGGACCTTATCCTGGTCGAGGGCTCGATGGGTCTGTTCGATGGTGATCCGTCCGGAGCGGATCTGGCAGTCCGCTTTGGCCTGCCGGTGTTGGCCCTGATCGACGCCGGGGGCATGGCCCAGACCTTTGGAGCGGTCGTGCACGGGCTGGCAACGTATCGGTCCGATGTCTCGCTCACGGGAGTGATCGCCAATCGAACGGGCAGCAAGCGACACGGGCAGATGCTGGCCGAGAGCATGCCCGAAGGTATGCATTTCTATGGTGCCGTCCCCCGCAATGAAGCGCTTAGCGTGCCGGATCGCCACCTGGGCCTGGTACAGGCTGGCGAGATCGACGATCTCGATGCCCGGCTGCAAGCCGCGGCGACTGTGATTGAAGAGGCCGGCGTCACGGAGCTTCCGGCAGCGGTCACATTCGAGCCCGAGCCGGTGCCGGAGATCGCGCGCGAACTCGAAGGCATACGTATCGGTATCGCGCGGGATGCCGCGTTTGCGTTTACGTATCCCGGCAACCTGGATCTGCTGCAAGCGATGGGGGCCCATTTGGCGTTCTTTTCGCCGGTTGCCGGGGACCGTCTTCCAGACGTCGATGCGGTTTGGTTGCCCGGTGGATACCCGGAACTGCACCTGGGTGCGCTGGCGGCCAATACCGGGCTCAAGGAAGATCTCGCTGAACATCAGGCGGCGGGGCGGACGTTGCTCGCCGAGTGTGGTGGCTTTCTCTATCTGCTGGATGAACTGACAAACCGGGACGGGCACAGCGCGTCAATGGCCGGTTTGATTCCGGGGCAGGCACGGTTGGAATCGAAGTTACAGGGGCTGGGGCTTCAGAGCGCCCCGCTTCCCGAGGGTGAGCTTCGTGGCCACACCTTCCACCACACCCACGCCGAGGTGGACTGGGAGCCGATTGCCCATTGTCGCCGTGCCCGAGACGGGGGAACGGCCTCCGAGGCCATCTACCGAGAGGGGCGCCTGACGGCCGGCTACCTTCACGCGTACTTTCCCTCCAATCCCGATGCTGTGGTGGGTCTGTTTCGGGGCTGAGCACGCCTCCTTCGTCTCCGCTGATCCAGATCAACGGAACGCCCGATTCTTGATCGCGTCCGGTTTCCCGTGTGGGTAGGGTGGGTTTCAGGCGATCTGGACCGAGTCTAGATCGATCCGGGCCGACACCTATTTCCCAGGGGAGACCTTCCACGAAG
>NZ_JAWLFK010000028.1:0-33872 GCF_041685615.1 Thioalkalivibrio sp. | reverse complement strand
ATGACGGTGCGTCCCTGTCCCGGTCATATAGCCCGGACCCGCATGGCGAACGCGGCGAGTGCCCTCCGGATGGAATACCCAGATGTTCGCCCGGCGCGGTGCCGACTGGCTTGTGCGGGAGTGCGTCCTTCTATCCTTGAAGCTCAGGGGATTGCCCCCATCATTGGTGTCAATTCATCCAGATTTGATTGAGGGGTTTCCTAATGCGAATGGATCGCCTGACGACCAAGTTCCAGTCCGCCATCGCGGACGCACAATCGCTCGCGGTAGGCCGCGACCACCAGTTCATCGAGCCCTCCCATCTGCTTCTGGCCTTGCTGGACCAGGAGGGGGGCACCATCCGCCACGTGCTCGACCGTGCTGGCGCCAATGTGCGCCAGCTGCGTTCCGCCCTGGGCGAGGCGCTGGATCGCCTGCCGAAGGTGGAGGGCGCCGCAGGCGAGGTGCACGTATCCAACGACCTGGGGCGCATGCTGAATGTCTGCGACAAGCTCGCCCAGGAGCGCAAGGACCAGTACATCCCCAGCGAGCTGTTCCTGCTCGCGGCCATCGACGAGAAGGCCGGTGTGGGCGAGATGCTGCGCAACGCCGGTGCCAACAAGGACTCCCTGGAGAAGGCCGTGGACGATATGCGCGGCGGCGCTCAGGTGGACGATCCGAACGCCGAGGAGAATCGCCAGGCGCTGGACAAGTACACCATCGACCTCACCGAGCGCGCCGAGCAGGGCAAGCTGGACCCGGTGATCGGGCGCGACGAGGAGATCCGCCGTTCGGTCCAGGTGCTGCAGCGCCGCACCAAGAACAACCCGGTGCTGATCGGCGAACCCGGGGTCGGCAAGACCGCGATCGTCGAGGGCCTGGCCCAGCGCATCATCAACGGCGAGGTGCCCGAGGGCCTGAAGGACAAGCGCGTGCTCTCGCTGGATCTGGGCGCCTTGCTGGCCGGGGCCAAGTACCGCGGCGATTTCGAGGAGCGGCTGAAGTCCGTGCTCAAGGAGCTCTCGCAGGAAGAAGGCCGCGTGATCCTGTTCATCGACGAGATCCATACCCTGGTGGGCGCCGGCAAGGCCGAGGGCGCGATGGACGCCGGCAACATGCTCAAGCCGGCGCTGGCGCGCGGCGAGCTGCACTGCATCGGCGCGACCACGCTGGACGAATACCGCCAGAACATCGAGAAGGACGCCGCCCTGGAGCGGCGTTTCCAGAAGGTGCTGGTGGACGAGCCCACGATGGAAGACACCATCGCCATCCTGCGCGGGCTGAAGGAGCGCTACGAGGTCCACCACGGGATCGAGATTACCGACCCGGCGATCGTGGCCGCCGCGCAGCTGTCGCAGCGCTATATCACCGATCGCCAGCTGCCGGACAAGGCGATCGACCTGATCGACGAGGCCAGCTCGCGCATCCGCATGGAGATCGATTCCAAGCCCGAGTCCATGGACCGCCTGGAGCGCCGCCTGATCCAGCTGAAGATCGAGCGCGAGGCCCTGAAGAAGGAGGCCGACGAGGCGTCGAAGAAGCGTCTCGGCACGCTGGAGGAGGAGATCGAGCGCCTGGAGCGCGAATACTCCGACCTCGAAGAGGTGTGGAAATCCGAGAAGGCCTCGGTCTCCGGCGCCGCGCAGTTGAAGGAAGAGCTCGAGCGCGCGCGCATCGAGCTGGAGACCGCCCGCCGTGCCGGTGATCTGTCGCGCATGTCGGAGCTGCAGTACGGGCGCATCCCGGATCTGGAGAAGTCGCTGGCCATGGCCCACGAGATGGAGAGCCAGGAGACGCAGTTGCTGCGCACCAAGGTGACCGACGAGGAGGTGGCCGAGGTCGTGTCGCGCTGGACCGGCATCCCGGTGGCCAAGATGCTGGAGGGCGAGAAGGACAAGCTGCTGCGCATGGAAGAGGCCATCGGCGATCGCGTCGTTGGCCAGTCCGAGGCCGTGCGTGCGGTGGCCAATGCCATTCGCCGCTCGCGGGCGGGACTGGCGGATCCGAACCGGCCAAACGGCTCGTTTCTGTTCCTCGGCCCGACCGGGGTCGGCAAGACCGAGCTGACCAAGGCCCTGGCATCGTTCCTGTTCGATACCGAGGAGTCCATGGTGCGCATCGACATGTCGGAGTTCATGGAGAAGCACTCGGTGGCACGGCTGATCGGGGCGCCCCCGGGCTATGTCGGCTACGAGGAGGGCGGCTACCTGACGGAGGCCGTGCGCCGCAAGCCGTACTCCGTGATCCTGCTCGACGAGGTCGAGAAGGCGCATCCGGATGTCTTCAACGTGCTGCTTCAGGTGCTGGACGACGGGCGCCTGACGGACGGCCACGGGCGCACCGTGGACTTCCGCAACACGGTGATCGTGATGACCTCCAACCTGGGTTCGCAGCAGATCCAGGAGATGGCCGGCGAGGAGAACTACGACGCGATGAAGGGCGCGGTGATGGAGATCGTCGGGCAGCACTTCCGCCCCGAGTTCATCAACCGCGTGGACGACGTGGTGGTCTTCCATCCGCTGGAACGCGAGCAGATCCGCGCGATCGCCGACATCCAGCTGCAGTACCTGCGCAAGCGGCTGGAGGAGCGCGACCTGTCGATCACCATCACCGAGGCCGCGCTGGATCACCTGGGCGCGGCCGGGTTCGACCCGGTGTACGGCGCACGTCCGCTCAAGCGGGCCATTCAGACGCAGCTGGAGAACCCGCTGGCGCAGTCGCTGCTGTCCGGCGAGTTCGGCCCCGGTGACACGATCCAGGTGGACATGGCCGGCGACCAGCTCGCCTTCACCCGGGCGGCCGAGGCCGCCTGATCGGTCCAGGACCCCTTGCGATCCAACAAGGCCCGCCTCCGAGCGGGCCTTTTGTCCGGGCGCAGACAGAGAGGGAGGCGGTCGATGGCCGCATCCGGTGGTGGTTGGGTGATGTCCGACTCAGTGGTCGCGGGTGGCGTGCGCGTCCACCGGTTCCTCGAATGCGATGAACAGGATGCAGTCCTCGTCCGATATGCAGTGGGTGGCATGTGCCCGCCTCGCGGGGCCGTAGGCATAGGTGCCCGGGCGCAGCACCACGGGATCCTGGTCGTCGTAGTCCACCTCCATCTCGCCGCGGACAAGCACCATGCGTTCCGCGCTGGTGTGCCAGTGGCGGGGCGCGGTGGTATTGCCGGGAAGGAGAAAGAAGACGTCGGCATTGGGCTGCGCCGGGTCGCCCTGCAGGATGGCGAGCCGGCAGCCATCCGGCATGAAGTCCGGGCACGGGGCCCATTCGAGGTCGGGGGAGTCGGGTTCGTGGATGAAGGCCGGGTCCTGGTCCGCCGGCGCCGCTGTCCAGGCGGCGACGATGGCGAGGGCCGCCGCGGCCGAGGCGAGCCGGGATACGGGCCCGGTGGGCCGGATGTCGCGTTTGGGCATGATGCACCTCCTGCGGGTCAAGGCTTCACCCGGCCGCGCTCCGGGTGGGCGTTGTCGTGGCGTGGCTGACCGGCCGGGTCGGGTGCGGCGGGCCGGCTTTTACCTGTAACCCTAGCTGCATCTAGGCGGAGTGCCTTCGACGATCTTGCGGTGGCTGGCCGGATGTTGCGGTTGGTGGGAATGGGCCGCCGGTTGGCTTTCCGGGTCGCTACACTTGGGGATCGGGAGATGGCGTCTGGGGATGTTCGAAATGGCTTGGGTACGGGTGTGGACGGTCCTGGCACTGGCGTGCGGGCTCGCGGGGTGTTCGCTGCTGGATGCGCGGGAGCAGCTGGCGCGCATCGGCGGGACCTGTGTGATCAGCGGCACGGTCGGGTCGGACGAAGGCGGGGATGGGGCGGAGCGGATTGGGCCCTACGTGGTGGCGGTGTTTCGTGAGCCCGTCGCCGGGGTCGTGGTACCCGAGCCTGTGGACCACGTAGTCAGTGCGCGCGGCGGGAACTGGTTCTTTGCCCTGGAGCCGGGGCGCTACAGCGTGCTGGCCTTCCGCGACGAGGATGGCGATCGTGTACACCCGGCCGGCGCGCCGGTCGAGTACGTGGCGGGCGGCGATTCGCTGGACTGCGGTCCCGGTGGTCGCCTGACCGGGATCGACGTCCGCCTGGATGGCAATGACCGTCTGGCCCATGTCATTCGGCTGCCGGAGACGCGCCGCTCGGCAGATCCAGCGAGCCCGGACATGGCGCCGCTGAGCCTGGGCCGGGTGACGGCCTTTGGCGAAATTATCCACCTGGGCGATCCGCGCTTTGCGCCCGAGGTGGCGCGCGGCAGCCAATGGCGTCCGCTGGATTTCGTGCTGGAGGGGTATGCCGGGGTGTACTTTCTGGAGCCCTACGATCCGGCACGGACGCCGGTGCTGTTCGTCCACGGGATGAACGGCTCCCCGCGGGACTTTGCCGGGCTGCTGGAGGCCGTGGATCGCGAGCGCTATCAGCCGTGGTTCTACTATTACGCGTCCGGACTGCCGCTGCAGTCGGCCGCGGCGCACCTGGCACAGGTGGTCGAGGAGCTGGAAGTGCGGCATGGCGTGGATTCACTGCCGGTGGTGGCGCACAGCATGGGCGGGCTGGTCGCTCGTGGCTTTCTGAATGAACGCGCCCGACGCGAGGCGGCGGCGCCGGTGCCGGTCATGATCACCTTGTCCACGCCCTGGGCCGGGCACGAGCGCGCCCGGCGGGGTGTGGAACGCTCGCCAGTGGTGATCCCGGTCTGGCGCGACATGGCACCGGGCAGCGACTACCTGGAGGGCCTGTTCACGGATCCGGCGGCGGAGGCGACCGAACTGCATCTGCTGTTCGGGTACCAGCGCGGGGAGGGTGGAGCGCGCTCCACCGCGGACGGCGTGGTCACGCTGGCCAGCATGCTGCACCCGCCGGCCCAGCGCGAGGCGGCCTCGGTCTTCGGCGTGGCGACGACGCACGTCGGCATCCTGTCGCATCCGCTGGTGCTGGAGCGGGTGGACGATCTTCTGTCCGCGGGGCCGGGCGAGTGATGTCTGTCGCGCGGGGCTTGGCACCGCGACGGCGCAGCGGGATCGGCGTAGTCTGAAGGGATGCCCGCCGAGTGGAGGTTCGCGGCGAGCTTGCCAGCGGGGAGCGCGATGCAGTTATTCGAGTGCGAGGTTTGTGGTCAGGGGGTGTATTTCGACAATACCTTCTGTACCCGATGCGGCCACCGGTTGGGATTCCTGCCAGACCGCCTGGAAGTCTCCGCCCTGGTGCCGGCGGGGGAAGCGGTGGGGGCCCGCGGGCGACCGATCCCCGGCGGCCTGTGGCGGGTGGCCGATGAGCCGGACGGGCTGTTTTACCGCCAGTGCCGGCACTACGCGGTGGACGCGGTGTGCAACTGGATGGTGCCACATGAGGAAGCCGAGCCTTTCTGTCGGGCCTGCCGCCTGAATCGGACCATCCCCGACCTGAGCGTGCCGGGCAACGCGCGATTGTGGGAGCGCCTGGAGACCGAGAAACGGCGACTGGTGTACGGGCTGCTGCGTCTGGGCCTGCCGGTGGTGCCGCGAAAGAATGATCCGGCGGGGTTGGCGTTCGACTTTCTGGCCGATCCGGCTCCCGAATTCCGCGAGGGCGGCGGTGTGGTCACCGGCCATGCCAACGGGTTGATTACCATCAACATCGCCGAGGCCGACCCCGCGGTACGCGAGCGCATGCGCGAGGCCATGGCCGAACCCTACCGCACCATCCTCGGCCACTTCCGTCACGAGTCCGCGCACTACTACTGGGATCGCCTGATCCGTGGCACTCACTGGCATGAGGCCTTTCGCGAGCGTTTCGGCGACGAGCGCGCGGACTATGACGGGGCCTTGCGGCGCCACTATGCCCATGGGCCGCCGGCGGACTGGCAGGCCTCGTTCGTCTCCGCCTATGCCAGTTCGCATCCCTGGGAGGACTGGGCCGAGACCTGGGCCCACTACCTGCATATCGTGGACACCCTGGACACGGCCTCGGCCTACAACATGGACATCGTCCCCGCCGCAGGCCCGTCAGCCCGCCTGGGGGCACAGGGACAGGTGCCGGCCTTTGACGCCTATGCCACGGCGAGCTTCGACCTGTTGCTGGAACACTGGCTGCCGCTGGTCAGCGCGCTTAACAGCCTGAACCGCAGCATGGGTCATCCGCATGTCTATCCCTTCGTCCTGACGGCCACCGCCATCGCCAAGCTGGCGTTCGTGCACCAGGTCATTCAGGATTTCCGCACGGCTACCCGTGCGCAGCCGACGGACGCCACGGGCACCTGAGCGGTCGGCCGGCACCGGCAATCGCCGAGCTCTTGCCCCGCTCCTGCGAGAACCCGACGCACCAGCGAAAGGACGCGAGATGTACAACGTTGCCACCCGCGGCCCGTTCAAGGGGCTGAATCCGCGCGTTGCGCCGTTGGCGCTGATCCTGGTGGTGATCATCGCCCTGCTGGGGGTTTACCGTACAGAACAGCTGGGCGCGGTCGTGGGCGATGCGCGCACCTTCATTACGCCGCTGCTGGAATGGTACTACGTGGTGGTCATGGCCTTTTTCCTGGTCATGGTGATCTGGCTCGGGGTCGGTCGTTACAAGAACGTGCGCCTGGGGCGCGACGACGAGGTGCCGGAGTTCACCACGCTGTCCTGGCTGTCGATGCTGTTCGCCGCGGGCATGGGCGTCGGCCTGCTGTTCTGGGCGGTGGCCGAGCCACTGTCGCATTACGGCGGCAACCCGTTCCTGATCGACAATGGCGACCAGGCCGGGGCCGCGGATATGTCCATGGTCCTGACCTACTTCCACTGGGGGCTCAACGCCTGGGGTGTGTTCGCCCTGCTGGCGCTGATCCTCGCCTATTTCGGCTTTCGCAAGGGCCAGCCGCTGGCCCTGCGTTCGGCCCTGCAGCCCCTGATCGGCAAGTACAGCCATACCTGGCCGGGGGACCTGGTGGATCTGCTGGCGATTATCGCCACGGTGTTCGGGATCGCGACCACCCTGGGTCTGGGCATCCAGCAACTGGAGGCCGGACTGGCACACACCGTGGGTCTCTCGCTGGAGGGGGATCGCGGCCTGCTGATGCTGACCGCGCTGCTGACCGTGGTTGCCATCGTATCGGTGGTGACCGGGATGCAGGCCGGGGTGCAGCGGGTCAGCCAGGCCAACCTCTGGCTCTCCGTTGCCCTGCTCGGGCTGTTGCTGCTGGCGGGGCCGACCCAGTACCTGCTGGCCCTGGTCGTGCAGTCCAGCGGCAGCTACATGCAGAACCTGCTCGGCCTTTCGCTCTACACTCACGCCCACCACGTGGACGAGTGGCACTCGGAGTGGACCGTCTTCTACTGGGGGTGGTGGCTGGCCTGGGCGCCGTTCGTAGGGCTGTTCATCGCGCGGATCTCGCGCGGGCGCACCCTGCGCGAATTCGTGATGGGCGTGTTGCTGGTGCCCACCCTGATCACCTTCTTCTGGCTTGCCCTGCTGGGGGGTACGGCGCTGCACGCCGAGGTCGAGGGCATCGCGAACATCGCCGACCGGGTCTCCGAGGACCTCACCATGGCGACCTTCGCCACGATGGAGACCCTGGAGCCCTGGTTGGTCGCGAAGACCGGCGCCGTTCTGATCACGGTGCTGATCGCGACCTACCTGCTGACCTCCGCCAATGCCGGCATCGTGGTTATCAACACGTTGCTGGCGCATGGTTCGATTGAACATCGTGCCATCCACCTGGTCCTGTGGGGGGCGACGATCGGCCTGGTGACCGGGGTGCTGCTGTTGGCGGGCGGCCTGGAGGTCCTGCAGAACGCGGTCATCCTGGCCGCGCTGCCGTTCTCGCTGGTGATGCTGATGATGGTGGTGGGCCTGATGCGTGGCCTGGAAGGCGAGCGCTATGCGCCGCGCCCGGGCGAGCACACGGTCGCCCCCAGCGAGCCGTGGGCGATCCCGCCGGACCGCGTCCACGAGGACTTCGACGTGGACGACGATGCCCCCGAGGCCCGCGCCGAAGACGACCGCCGGGGTCCCTGACGACCCCGGTCTTCCACCACGACGAAAACCGTAAAGAGCGATTAACAGGAAGTTGGGAAGACAGGAAGAATGAAGGGGTGGAAATCCCATGCGCTTCGCAGTGGGTGTTCGGGGCTATGCATCCAATGCACCTTCATCCAAAGCAATCCTTCCGACCTTCCCTTCTTCCTGTAAATGCTCTTTGGTTTTTCGGGCGCTTGGTGGTGAGCAGCAGGAAAGGCCCGCGCATCCTGCGTCCACTTTCGGGGTGGCGGGGCATGCCGTAGCCTGTGGGCGACTAGTTTACGAACCGCGAGAGGAACCCCATGAGCGATACCCTGCAGTTGTCCGGCGAACTCATCCAGAAGGTCCAGGATGTGCTGACCGAGGTGGATCCGAAGGCGCAGCAGCCCATCGTGGCCGTGCAGTATCTGAGTGCGATTACCGGGTTCATGGTGGCGCAGATGCCCGAGTCGGTGAACGAGCGCAAGGAATACCTGAAGCAGCTGTCCGAGTTCACCGAGTCGGTGTTCGTCGACGTCGAGAGCCGCAAGCAGGCCGCCCCGCCGCCGCAGGAAGCCAGCGGCGTGTGGCGCCCCGGCGACAACTGACCGGGAGCGCTGGCGGGCCGCCAATCGGCTGGGAGAGCCGGGCGGCCCGCCGGGTCCGGCGGTCAGCCTTTGTCGTCGCCTTCGTTGCGGTCCTTGCGCATCTGGCGCAGCATGGCCTCCTGCTCGTTGAAGCTGGGCATGCGCCGCTTGCCCCCCACGTCGCGGTCTTGGTCGTTGGCCCCGGCGAGTCCGGACTGGCCGGGCTTTTCGGCTTCCTTGATCTGCCGGTATTCGTCCAATTCGCGGCGGGCATCCTCGTCGCTGGTGTAGCGGCCGCGATAATCCTGCGGTGGCTTGTGACCCTTGCGCAGGAAGACCTGCTTGCGCAGTTCCTTGTTGTAGTCGGTGACCCGGCGGTCGATCCACCACAGGTCGACCAGCGCCCACAGCACGCCGATGCCCAGTGGTGCGAGCCACCAAGAGGCCGGCGCGAAAAGAACGGAGGCGAGGGTGGCGGCGCCGAGCAGCAGGAAGCTGGTGCCCCCCAGGGGCTCGCGCAGGTAGAAACGGTGCAGCCCCAGCGGAAACAGGACCCAGGCGGCGTAGGCCGCGGGCCGGGTGCGCATCTCGCGGGCGAGCCTGGCGTTGACGGACTGCAGTCCGCCGCCTTCCAGGTCCAGCTCCTTCCAGGCCTTGCTCATCCCTGCCTCCGTTGCGTTCGCGTATGGGCCTACGGTAGCCGCATCCGGTTATGCCGGGCGATTGTGCGGGTGTCGCGCGCGGGTTTTCGGGGACTGCGGGTCCTGCACGCGCCCGCAGGGGTGCCGCGTTCTCCCCGGGCCGGGGAACGGGAACCGGGGCGGCAGTCCCCGGAGGATCATCCCTCTTCGCGGGTGGGATCGCGCTCCAGCAGGCGGCGCACGGTCTCGCGGACCGGGCGGCCCTGGTAGAGCACCGCGTGGACCTCGGCGCAGATCGGCATTTCCACCTCCAGCGCCCGGGCCCGGGCGACGGCGACCCTGGCGGTCTCCACACCCTCGACCGACTGCCCCACCCGAGCGCGGGCGGTGTCGAGGTCCAGCCCCTCGCCCAGCATCCGGCCCAGACGCCGATTGCGTGACTGGTTGTCGGTACAGGTGAGGATCATGTCCCCCAGCCCGGAGAGGCCGGTGAGGGTGGTTGGGCGGGCCCCGACCGCAGCGCCGAAGCGCTGGATTTCGGCCAGTCCGCGGGTCATCAATGCGGCGCGGGCATTGGCCCCGAATCCGGCGCCATCGGCGATACCGGTGGCGACCGCCAGGACATTCTTCAACGCGCCGCCCAGTTCCACGCCGACCACGTCGGTATTGCGATACAGGCGCAGCGAGCGTCCGTGCAGGGCCTCCACCAGGCAGTCCATGTGGCCCTCGTCGCTGGAGGCGACGGACAACGCCGTCGGCTGTTCCTGCGCGACCTCGGCGGCGAACGAGGGACCGGAGATCAGGGCTGGCGGGCGCTCCGGGCCCAGTTCCTGCTCCGCGATCTCGTGCAGCCAGGCACCGGTGGCGGTCTCCAGGCCCTTGGTGGCCCAGGCCACCACCTGCTCGCGCCCAAGCCGCGGGGCGAGCCAGCGCAAGGTCTCGCGGAAGGCACCGGAGGGGACCGCGACCAGGACCAGATCGCGGTCATCGACGCTCGCGCGGTCGGCCGTTACGCGCAGGTTGTCCGGGAAGCGCTCGCCCGGCAGGTAGCGGGCATTCTCGCGCTCGTGCTCCAGCCGCGCGGCGGTGGCGTCATCGCGCACCCACAGGGCAACGTCGTCGTGCAGGCGGGCCGCATGCAGCGCCAGCGCCGTGCCCCAGCAGCCACCTCCGAGGACCGCGATGCGCATCCTAGGGGAACACTGATTCATGTACACGCTCGCGCTCGAGCCGCTTTTGCGTGCGAACAAGGCGCGGTGACTGCCGTGCAGTCATTCTGCACAAGGGAACCGCAACGCCGTTCCCACGCCCGTTTTGGTCAACAACGGGCGGCCGAGCCCCTTCGTTTATGGATTTGTGGGGTTGGCACCCCAGGTTCCCCGATCCTGCGTTGCGTCGCTTGCGGGTAGAACCACTACCCGCTGGGCGACGCGCCTTGTCTCGGAAAACCTGGGGTACCAACGCGAGTGTGTACATGAATCAGTGTTTCCCTCGGCGCCTCGGGTCAGGCCGGCTGGCTGGGTGCGGCCTGCTCGCCGCCGGCCTGTTGCTTCTGTTCCTGCAAGTGCTGGGCGTACAGGGATTCGAAGTTGACCGGCTGCAGCAGCAGCTGCGGGAACCCGCCCTTCAGCACCAGATCGGCGACGGTCTCGCGGGCGAACGGGAACAGCACGTTCGGGCAGTAGGCGCCGAGGAGGTGGTTGCGCTGGTCCTCGGGGAAGTTCCGCACGATGAACACGCCCGCCTGCTTGATCTCCACCAGATAAGCGGTCTTGCCGTCGGATTCGGTGGTCACGGTGAGGCCCAGTTCCACCTCGAAGGCCCCGGCAGCCTCGTCGATCGGACGCGCGTTGGTGTTCAGCTGGATGTTGGTCTCGCCCTTCCATTCGCGCATGAATACCTCGGGGGAGTCCGGGGCCTCGAACGAGAGATCCTTGATGAAGACCTTCTGGATGGAGAAGTCGGGGCGATCGTTCTGTTCGCCCTGCGCCGCGCCGTTGCCGCTGTTCGGGGAGTTTTCTTCAGCCATGGTGTTGTCTCGCAGTCGTCTTGAATCGGAGTATTGTAAGGGGGATGGGCAGGTGCCGTGCGGGGGCGATGTGGCCCCGGGGACCGGAATGGCGCGCGTTGCCGGCGCCGCCGGTTATCCGGGGGTGTGGTCGGCCTTCGGCCCGACCCCGGCGTCGCTGGCCAGGCGCGCCAGTTTGCCGCTGGCATCCATTGCTTGCAGTTCATCGAAGCCGCCGATGTGGGTCTCGCCGAGGAAAATCTGCGGGACCGAGGTGCGGCCGCCGGCGCGTTGTTCCATCTCGGCGCGCAGGCCCGGTTCGCGGTCCACGGCGTACTCCGCGAACGGGTAGCCGCGCTGGTTGAGAAGGCGCCGGGCGAGCAGGCAGAACGGGCAGCGCCCGTTGGAGTAGACCTCGAACTGCATTACTTCTTCTTGATGGGCATGTTGGCCGATTGCCAGGCCTGGATGCCGCCCTGCAGGTTGACCACGTCCTGGAACCCGGCTGCGGTGAGCTGCTGGGCGGCGCTGGCCGAACGGTTGCCGCTGCGGCAATACACCACCACCGGCTTGTCCTTGTATTTCTCGATGTCGCCCATGCGCTTTTTCAGGCTGCCGAGCGGGATGTGCTTGGCACCGCCGATGCGCCCCGCGGCGACTTCGTTGTCCTCACGCACGTCCAGTACCAGGGCTTCATCCTGGTTGATCACGCGCACCGCTTCCGCGGGCGGGAGCGAGCGATACTTGCGGTTCAGGCGCCGCAGCTCGACGAACAGGATCATCCCGATCACTGCCAGCAAGGCGCCGGTCAGGACGGGATGATTGGAGAGAAATTCGGGCAGGCGTTCAAGCATTCGGGAGACCGGATCGGAGGGGTGATTGTCAGGAACTGCAGAAAACGTCCTGCATCATACCGATCAGGCGCAGGGTCCGGGAGTCCCCCACCCGGTAGTAGACCCGGTTTGCGTCCTTGCGCGTGGCGAGAATGCCCTTGTCGCGCAGGATGCCCAGGTGCTGCGAGATGTTGCTCTGGGACGTCCCAACCTGATCGACGATTTCCTGTACGCTGATTTCGCGATCACCGAGAATGCAGAGAATCTTCAGGCGCAGCGGATGGGACATGGCCTTGAGCGAGCGCGAGGCACGCTCGATGTCCTCGTCCTGGGACATCAGGCCGTCTTCGACGTACAGATCGTCTTCAACCGTTTCGTTGCTCACGGCACACCTCTCTTGCGAGCGAGGGGAATCCTCGCAACCGGGTCAGAATATAAGAACCTAAACGTACCCCGATATGCGAATCTGCGCAATCTCGAGTCACTCATGCGGTTTCCGCGCCCTGTTCTGGTGCGTGTTCCTGGTCGGCTTTCTGCCCCCGTCCGGGGCGGCGGCCCTGGAGCCGGAGGCGGAATTGCGCGAGACCCGCGATGCGATCCAGGATCTCGAACGCAGCCAGGAAGAACGCCAGGCGGCCCTGCAGGAGCTGGAAGGGTTGCTTGCGGATGCCGCCCGCGGGACCGAGGCCTCGCGCCGGGAGTTGCGCGAGTTGGCCCAGGCCCGTTCGCGGCAGGAGACGGTGGTCGCCGATCAAGAGGACCGTGTCGAGGCGGCCCGTGAGCGCCTGGAGGATGAACGCCGCGCGGCAGCCCGGCTGGTGCGCGATCAGTGGCAGCGCGAGCGCCATCCCGGGCGCATTGACGGGCAATCCGGTGGGGGCCGTCATCAGGCGGTGTTCGCCGCGCGCATTCGCGACGCGCGGGAGGAGGCACTGGAGGTGCTGCGCGACCGGATCGAGGCCCTGGAAACGGCGCGCGAGAATCTGGAGCGCGAACGCGCCGTGCTGGCGGAGCAGGAAGAGCAGGCCCGTGCGGCGGTTGCCGACCTCGAACGCGAGGAAGCGCGCCAGCGCCAGGCGATGGCGGAACTGGAGGTGGCCATCGAGGACGAATCCCTGGAACTGGAACGGCTGCAGCGGAATGCCGAGACGCTGGAGGCGGTGATCGAGGAGGTTGAGGCGCGCAGCGCGGCACGCGCCGAGGCCCCGGACGACTCAGCCCCCGCGCAGCCGGATGTGGCCTTCTCCGAACTGGAGGGCGAACTCCCGCGCCCGGCGGACGGCCGGGTGGTCCGCAGCTTCAATGACTCCCGGGGCAGCCGCCTGCGCTCGCGCTGGCGCGGGACCGTGCTGGACGTGGAGAACGGCGCGGCCGTGCGTGCGGTACATTACGGGCGGGTGGTCTACGCAGACTGGATGCAGGGCTATGGCTTCCTCGTGATCGTGGATCACGGCGAGCGTTATCTGACGCTTTACTCCAATGTGGAGGAAATCCTGGTGGCCGAAGGCGACCGTGTCGGCGCCGGCGAGCAAATGGCCGTGGCCGGCGAGGGCAGCGAGGCGATCGCGCCTGGTCTGTACTTCGAGATCCGTCACAATGGCGGGCCTTTGAACCCAGAGGGCTGGTGGCCCTCTCAGTAGGGGGGATGGAATGTGACTCCGTTTCGGCAAAAGTCCGGTCAGCGGCATGCATTCGGGCACCCGTCACAACGCTGGTGCTACCATCTTCACAACTAGTCACCTCATGTAACGAGGAAAGGTAATGAGCAAGTCTTGTCGCACCGGATACGCCCTGATCGTCGGACTGGTCGTCGGGGTCATGTTGAGTGTCTCGGTGGCCGTGTACGCCGACCGCGACAATGGCGCGCAATCCGCCCTGCCGGTAGAGGATCTGCAGCGCTTCACCGACGTGTACATGCGCATCAAGCGCAATTACGTCACCGAGGTCGATGACGAGGATCTGCTGGACAGCGCGATTGAGGGGATGCTGTCCGGTCTGGATTCGCACTCGGCCTATCTGGACGAGAAGGATTTCGAGGACATGCAGGTCGGGACCTCCGGCGAGTTCGGGGGTCTGGGCATCGAGGTGGGCATGGAGGACGGCTTCGTCAAGGTGATCGCGCCGATCGACGATACCCCGGCCAGCCGTGCAGGCATCGAGGCCGGCGACCTGATCATCCGCCTGGACGGAGAGTCGGTGAAGGATATGTCGCTGTCCGACGCGGTTGCCAAGATGCGCGGCGAGAAGGGCTCGGATATCACCCTGACCGTATTGCGCGACGGCGAGGACCGGCCGATGGAGATCACCATCACCCGTGACGTGATCCAGGTGCAGAGCGTGCGTTCGGAGGTCCTGGAAGACGGCTACGGCTACGTGCGCATCAGCAACTTCCAGCAGCGCACTGCGCGCGACCTCGTGAAGGCCGTCGAGGATCTTCAGGAGGAGGACGAACTGAAGGGGCTGGTGCTGGATCTGCGCAACAACCCCGGGGGCATCCTCAACGGGGCCGTGGGTGTATCGGACGCCTTCCTCGAAGAGGGTCTGATCGTCTATACCGAGGGCCGGCTGGAGGACTCGCAGTTCCGGTACCAGGCCTCGCCGGGTGACGTGCTCAAGGGCGCGCCGATGGTGGTGATGGTCAATCGCGGGTCGGCCTCGGCCTCCGAGATCGTGGCCGGCGCGCTGCAGGATCACAAGCGGGCCGTGGTCATGGGGCAGAACACCTTCGGCAAGGGGTCGGTGCAGACCATTCTGCCGTTGACCGAGGCCACCGGAATCAAGCTGACCACCGCGCGTTACTTCACCCCCGAGGGTCGTGCGATCAACGAGGACGGAATTGATCCCGACATCCGCCTGCAGCAGCTCGTGGTGCAGCGCTCCGACAACGAAGACGGCGGTGCCCGCATGGGCCGCGATGGCCTGCCGGAGGCCGTGGACGGGAAGGATGACGATGATGACGATGACCAGGCTCTGGCTGAGCGCGACTATGGGCTGAGCGAGGCGCTGAACCTCCTGAAGGGGCTGGACTTTTACAACCGCCGCTGAGTGTGACCGACGGAGGATTGATGCCAAACGTACTGGTGCCCCTGGCTGCCGGGGCCGAGGAACTGGAGGCAGTCACGATCATTGACCTGCTGCGGCGGGCGCAATTCGAGGTCACCGTCGCCGGGCTGGAGCCCGGGCCGGTGACCTGTTCGCGGGGCACGGTGATCCAGCCGGATACCACCATGGACCAGGTGCTGGATACTACCTTTGATCTGATCGTGTTGCCCGGAGGGCTGCCCGGGGCCAATCACCTGCGCGATGATGCCCGGGTTCAAGGGATGCTGCGCGCGCAGGCCGAACGCGACGGCTACCTGGCCGCGGTTTGCGCTGGGCCCAAGGCGCTGGCCGAGGCCGGACTGCTGGAAGGTCGCACGGTGACCTCCTTCACCGGGGCGCTGGACGACGCCGGAATCCCGTCCACCGGGGCCCCGGTGGAGGTCGACGGGCGACTGGTCACCGGGCGTGGCCCGGGGGCCGCGATGGACTTCGCGCTGACCCTGATCGAGCAGCTCGCCGGCCGCGAGGCCCGCGATGCCGTCGAGGGCCCGCTGCTGCGCCCCTGATCCTGTCTTCACCGCGAAGCGCACGAAGCCACGAAGAAGGCCTACTTCAAGGGCGGCTTGAGCCACCGAGGGTACAGAGGACACGGAGAAAGCCAGGGTTCAAGCGGAAAGCAGATCGAACTCCGCCTTCGCCATCCAAGCATGACCCATTTCCTCTCTTTTCTTCGTGCCCTTCGTGTCCCCTGTGGTGAAAGGCTTTTGACCTTCTTCGTGGCTTCGTGCGCTTCGTGGTGGATCTGTCCTTTGACCTTGGGCTATCCCACCGTGGCGTAGCGGGTGGCGGTGCCCAGCCAGCGTTCGATCAGGGCACCGGCGCGGGCCGGTTCGGTATCGACCTGTGCGGCCAGCGTGGTGGCCTCGTCCAGCAGGTCCTGATCGCGGGCCCAGTCGGCGACGCGAAAGCTGCGATCGCCGGTCTGGCGGGTGCCCAGCAACTCGCCGGGGCCGCGCAGCTTGAGGTCCACCTCCGCGATCTCGAAGCCGTCGTCGGTGCGCCGCATCGCCTCCAGGCGTTCGCGGGCGGTCTCGCCCAGCGGCGGGCGGTAGAGCAGCACGCAGGCGGAGGCCGTATTGCCGCGCCCGACCCGGCCGCGCAGCTGGTGCAGCTGTGAAAGCCCCATGCGTTCGGCGTTCTCGATGATCATCAGGCTGGCATTGGGGACGTCCACGCCGACCTCGATCACTGTGGTTGCCACCAGCAGGTCGATCGCGCCCGCGCGGAAGCGCTCCATCACTGCGTCGCGCTCGGGTCCCTTCATGCGTCCGTGGGCCAGTCCGATGGTCAGTTCCGGCAGCGCCGCGCGCAGGCGTTCGGCGGTGGCCTCGGCGGATTCCGCCTCCAGTTGTTCCGATTCCTCCACCAGCGGACAGACCCAGTACGCCTGGGTACCGGAGCCGCAGGCGGCGCGGATGCGTTCGATGACCTCGTCCCGGCGCTCGTGGCTGATCAGCGCGGTGCGCACCGGGGTGCGCCCGGGCGGGCGCTCGTCGATGACCGAGCTGGCCAGTTCCGCGTACAGGGCCATCGCCAGGGTGCGCGGGATCGGGGTGGCAGTCATGATCAATTGGTGTGGCATCCGGTCGTTGCCCTTGTCGCGCAGGGCCATGCGCTGGTGTACGCCGAAGCGGTGCTGTTCGTCGATGATCGCGAGCCCCAGGTGGCGGAACCGGACCTCTTCCTGGAACAGGGCGTGGGTCCCGATCGCGACCTGGCGCTGCCCCCCGGCCAGTTCCGCGAGCAGCTGGCCGCGTTCACCGGCGGTCTGGCGCCCGCCCACCCAGGCGATCTCCACCCCCAGGGGCTCCAGCCACTGGGCGAGGTTGCGTCCGTGCTGGCGGGCCAGGAGTTCGGTCGGGGCCATGAAGGCGACCTGATAGCCGGCCTCCACCGCCGCCAGGGCGGCGGCGACCGCAACCAGGGTCTTGCCGGAGCCGACATCGCCCTGGACCAGGCGGTTCATCGGTTGTGGCCGGGCAAGGTCGGCGAGGATCTCGCCGGTGACGCGCTCCTGTGCCCCGGTGGGCTCGAACGGGAGCTGGTCGCGCAGTTGTTGCCACAGCCGGCCCGGTGGCTGGATGACCGGCGCGCGGCGTGCGTCCTCGGGCATCCGGCTTTGTTGCATGCGCGCGAGCTGGTGGGCGCACAGTTCTTCCAACGCGAGGCGCGTGCGCGCCGGACTCCGATTCTCCGGGGTATCAAGGGCGCTCAGGGCCTCGGCCTGTGCTGGCGGGTGGTGCAACTGTTCCAGCGCGGCGTGCAGGCCGGGAAGGCCATGCCGGGTCAGCTCGGGCAGCAGGTCGGGCAGGGCCTGCATGCCCGGCAGGGCGTGCGCGACCAGCTGGCGCAACAGTTTCTGCGAGATGCCTTCGGTGGTCGGATAGATCGGGGTCAGGTGCGACTCCAGCGCGGGCGGGGTATCGCCCACGGTCTGGAACTCCGGATGCACGCATTCCAGCGCGCCGGGCATGCCGCGTGGCTCGCCGAAGGCGCGGATCCGCGTGCCCGGGCTCAGGCGCCGTTGCTGGTTGGCGCCGAAGTGGAAGAACCGCAGCAGGATCCGGGCCTGGTCGTCGGCCAGGGTCACCACCAGCATGCGCCGGCGGCGGTGGATCACCTCGGCCTGGGTGACGTGGCCCTCGAACAGCGTGGCTAGCCCCGGGCGCAGGGCGGCGATCGGGGTGAGTCGGGTGCGGTCCTCGAAGCGCAGGGGCAGGTGAAACAGCAGATCCCCGGCCTGTTCCAGGCCCAGGCGTTCGAGGCGCTCGGCCACGGCCGGACCGACGCCCTTCAGCGTGGTGAGCGGGGCCTGAAGGTCCACCGGTCGCGCTCGCGCGGCGCGATCAGCCGCGCGGGCACCAGGCGATGGCGTCCATCTCCACCTGGGCGCCTTTGGGCAGGGCGGCCACGCCGAGCGCGGCACGCGCCGGGTAGGGCTCGCCGAAGACCTCGCTCATGATCTCGTTGACCAGTGGGAAGTGGGTCAGGTCGGTCAGGAAGATGTTCAGCTTGGCGATGTCGGCGGTGCTCGCGCCCGCCGCCTCGAGGACCGCCTGGAGGTTGGCAAAAACCTGGCGAATCTGGTTCTCGATGCCGCCGCCGATCAATTCCATGGTGGCCGGGTCCAGCGGGATCTGGCCCGAGAGGTACAGGGTGTCACCGGTGCGCACGGCCTGCGAATACGGGCCGATGGCGGCCGGGGCGTTTTCGGTCTGGATGATCTCGCGCGACATGCGGGCTCCTCGTGCAGGCGGGTTCGGGGCTCGAACAGGCGAGTCGCCTGTTGCTGACGCGTCATTCTAGGGAAACGCTGATTAATGTACACATTCGAGGGGGCAACCCGGGTTTCCCGGGGGGTGACGCCGATGACTTCGCCCCTCCGGGGTGGCGGGGCCTCGGCAGCGCGGCGCCAGGATGGATACACTGCGGCCCCATCGGACAACGTGACAGAGGAAACAGGCAATGACGGGATACGCACTGGCAAACGTGCTGCATGTTCTGGCGGTGGTGATCTGGGTGGGGGGCATGTTCTTCGCCTACATGTTCCTGCGCCCGGTGGCCGGGCAGCAGCTCGAGGGGGCGGCCCGGCTGAAGGTGTGGGAGGGCGTGTTCGCACGCTTTTTTCCCTGGGTCTGGGTCTCGGTCCTGGTAATCCTGGTGACCGGCCTCTACATGATCTTCGGGGTGTTCGGCGGGATGGGGGACGTGCACCCCAGCGTACACACCATGCTGCTGCTGGGCCTGGTCATGATGGTGATCTTCGCTCACGTGTTCTTCGCGCCGTTCCGCCGGATGCGCCAGGCCATCGCCGCGAACGACACCCAGGAAGGCCTGCGCCGGTTGGGTCAGATCCGCATCCTGGTCGGAATCAACACCGTGATCGGCTTGGCGACCATCGTGGTGGCCTCGGGCGGGCGCCTGCCGCTGTAAGTGCGCTACCGCGCCAGCGCCGGGTGCCACACGAGCCGGGGTGTGGCGGGCGGTTCCAGCAGGACCGCGGCGTTCTGGCCGAAGGCCTCCAGCCAGCTTGCGAGCAGGTTGTCGGGCAGGTCCGCGATCGCCAGGGCGGGTTCGTCCGGCCATTGGCCGTCCGGGTCGCGGTTGCGGGCCGGCCAGGCGCGCAGGCCGTGTTCGGCCACGGCCCGTTCCAGTTGACGCTGGCGTTGCGTGTTTTCCGCGTTGGCGAGCGGGCGGCTGCCCGGGTTCCAGGCGGTTAGCAGCACCAGCCTCTGCAGGCCGTGTGCCGCGATCCAGGCCGCGACTTCCTCCGCCGGCCGGTCGATCTGCAGGCTGCGTGGGCCGTCTCCGGTATCCAGATGGTAGTCGGCCCTGCGGTAGGCCCGCTCCAGTTCTGCCAGCCGCCGCGCTGACAGGGGCGCTTCCATGCGTTCGCGGCCTATCCGGTCGCGGCCCTCTCTTGTATTGACAGACATCTCGCGGCACCCTTCCGGCTGGATCGTGCAGATGTGATCGATCAAACCGGGGTAACGGGATGCGCGTCAAGGATGTGACAGCGGTTGGTGGTGCCTGGCTGGCCGCCGGCGCGCGTGCATCCATCGTTCCTCCGATTCCCCGGGCGTATTGAGCCGCGATGTCCCCGCGCCCCTTCGTTCCCGGTCTGACCAGTGCCTTTGTCGTGGTGCTGTTGCTGGTCGCGGTGGTCGCCGTGGCCAGCTGGCTGCGCGTGCAGCAACTGCAGAACGATGTCCAGGCACTCACCGAAGAATACGTGGAGAAGGTGGACCGCGTACATCGCATGCGCAGCCTGGTGCGCGAGCGTATGCTGCGTGCCTCTCTGGTGATCAGCGCCGAGGATCCGACCCTGCAGGATCGCTACAACCGGGAATTCCGCGAACTGGCCGAGCGCTTCCTGGACGCACGCGCGGGTGCCGAGATGCTGGCCCGGACGCCGCGTGACGCCACGTTGCTCGCGGAACTGCGCGAACTGACGGCCACCGGTGCCCCGATTCTCTCCGAACTCGTGGATATCGCCCTGGCGGGCGGGCGCAACGAGGCGCTCGCGATCCTGTATGCCGATGCGATGCCGGTGCAGGAGGAGGTCCTCGATCAGATGGAGGCCATCCTCCGGGCCTTCGAGCGCGACAACGAGGAGGCGGTGACCGCTATGGCGCGGCGCCACGAACAGGCGCAGCAGGTGACCCTGGTCGCGACGGCCCTGACCGTGCTGATCATGCTGCTCATGTGGATCCGGGTGCGGCGGCGGATCTGGCGCGATCATGACGCACTGCGCCAGGAGTTGGAGGGGCGGCAGCACGTCGAGGCGCGCCTGCGCGAAACGCAGGCCGGACTGGAGGCGGCGGTGGCCCGGCGCACCGCCGCACTGCAGGAGACCACCGAGCGCCTGGAGGAGGCCCAGCGGATTGCCGGGGCCGGGTACTGGGACTGGGATATTCGCGGGCAGCGCATGAACTGGTCGTCACATGTCTACGAGCTGTTCGGTCTCGACCCCAAGACCGAGAGTGCGGGCTTCGAGGCGTACATGCGCGCTATTCATCCGGAGGACCGCACGCGGGTACGGCGTGCGACCAACGAGGCCCTGGACCGCGAGACCTTCTACCGGGTGGATCATCGCGTGGTGCGCCCGGACGGCGGGGTTCGCCATGTCCGGGTGGAGGGCGAGATCGACTGCGATGCCGAGGGACGGGCGGTACAGGTGCTGGGAATGGTGCGCGACATCACCCGCGACAAGGCCTCGGAGGAGCGCCTTTGGCACCAGGCGCACCACGATTCCCTGACCGGGCTGCCCAATCGCAGCCTGTTGCAGGAGCATCTGCAGCAGGCCCTGCGTCGGACCCAGCGTTCCGGCACCGGACTGGCACTGGTGGTCTGCGACCTCGATGGCTTCAAGCCGATCAATGACCGCCTCGGGCATGATGCCGGCGACGTGATGCTGGTGACCGTGGCGCGGCGCCTGCGCGATGGGGTGCGCGACAGCGATGTGGTCGCCCGCGTGGGCGGCGACGAGTTCGTGCTGTTGCTGGAGAACGTCCGCGACCCGGAGGCAGTGACCGGTATCGGGCTCAAGCTGATCGAGCGCTTCGAGGACCCGGTGGAGGTGAATCGCGAGGCGGTTCGTGTCGGGCTCAGCATGGGGGCGGCGTTCTATCCCGGGGACGGCGACGATGCGGAGGCATTGCTGCAGAGTGCGGATCGCGCGATGTATCTGGCCAAGGAAGAAGGCGGCAGCCGTATCGTGCTCTACCAGGAGAGCCCGGATGCCACGCGTCGTGAGACGGATCTGGAGCTGCGCCGGCGCGGCGCGCTGGGATGCGGGCTGGAGGACCCGTCCGCAGGCGACTGAGGGCTCACAGCGGATCCAGCCGTGCGACGAGTTGGTCGTGGGACAGCGGTTCGCTGAACAGATAACCTTGGAAGTGCGTGCAGCCCAGGGCCAGGAGCTGTTCCCGCTGTTCCGGGTGTTCTACGCCCTCGGCGATCACGTCCAGTTCCATATTGCGCGCGATGTCCACGATGTTCTCGATCAGCGTCCGGTCGCCGCCCGCCGCCAGTTCCTGGACAAAGGACTTGTCGATCTTCAGCTCGTCCACCGGGAGATCACGCAGGTAGGCCAGCGAGGAGTAGCCGGTGCCGAAGTCGTCCAGGGCGATGCGGACCCCCAGCCGGCGCAGTGCACCGAGCTTGGCCATGGCATCCGGCAGGTCACGCAGCAGGCCGGATTCGGTGACCTCGAGCGTCAGCGCGTGACCGTCCAGCCGGTATCGGCGCAGGCGGGCATGGAACTGCTCGACAAAGTCGGGGCGCGAGAGCTGCCAGGGTGAAAGGTTCAGGGCGAGCCGCGGTGGACGCAGGCCCCCGCTCTGCCACTGCGAGAGCCGGTCCAGGGCGTGATCCAGGACCCAGTTGCCGATCCTGTGGATCAGGCCGGTCTCCTCCGCCACCGGGACGAACAGGTCCGGAGGGACTGTGCCCAGTTCCGGATGATCCCAGCGAAGCAGGGCCTCGATGCCGATCAAGCGGTCGGCGGCGTCGACCTGTGGCTGGTAGTGCAGGTCCAGTTCGCCGCGCTCCGCCGCCTGGCGTAGGCCGTCCTCGATCTGCAGTCGGGCATGCGCCTCGTCCTGCAGGGCATGGCGGTAGAACTGCACGCCGCCGCGGCCGGCGCGCTTGGCCTGATACAGGGCGATATCGGCGTGGCGCAGGGCATCCGCCGAGCTCTCGCCGGCATCCGGATAGCACACGCACCCGAGGCTGGCGCCGACGCCGAAGGTGCGCTCGCCAATAATGATGGGGCGTTGCAGGGCCTCGAGGATATGTTCGGCGATGGTCAGGAGCTCGGACTCGAGCGCCAGCTCGCGCGGGGGCAGCACCACGGCAAACTCGTCGCCCCCGAGGCGCACGATCAGCGCGTCCTCGGGGGCGTGGCCGCGCAGGCGGTCGGCGACCGCGCCCAGCACGGTGTCCCCCACCGCGTGGCCGAGCGCGTCGTTGATGGTCTTGAAGTGATCCAGGTCGATCAGGATCAGCCCGCCGTGCAGCCCGCCGGCGACGGCCTCCTCGATATGCCGGGTCAGATCATCGTGCAGGCGGGTGCGGTTGGCCAGCCCGGTCAGGGCATCGTGGTAGGCCAGGGCGTGGATATGCTCCTCGGTCTGCAGGCGTTCCAGTTCGGCGCCCGCGCGGTCGGCCATGATCCCGAGGATCTCCATCGCCTTGTCGACATCCTCGACCGGGTGGCGGTTGACCATCGCGATGTGCCCGAGCAGTGTGCCCTGACTGTCCAGCATCGGGGCGCCGAGGTAGCTCTCGGCCTCCATTTCCACCAGCATCTCGTCGCGCGGGAAGCGGCGCTGTACGTCGCAGGGATAGATGCAGGCCCCGATATCCAGTACGCGTTCGCAGGGAGTTTCGGCCAGGTCGTAGCGAAAGTTCTCCACGATGCGCCCCTGGGCGCACAGGGCAACGGTTTCGATCACCCCGGGCTGGCCCGGGGCCTCGGCGCCGATCAGGGCATAGTCGGCTTCGAACAGATTGCTCAGCTTGAGCACCAGCTGCTGGAAAAACTCCTCGCGGGAACGCGCCTGCAGTCCCTCGGCGATCAGGCGCAGGGCCTCCTCGCTGCGGTGCGCGGCGGTGATGTCCTCCTGCATCACGATCACGTCCTGTACTTCGCCGCGCGCATCCTGCAGCGGGTAGATGCAACCCCTCAGCCAGCGTTCGCCGACAGGGGCGGGGCTGTCCCTGTCGCCGGGTGCGTCGGAGGTGTCCGGAGGCGTATAGGGCAGGGGGCCGATCTCGCGGTACTGCCCGCGCAAGGCGTCTTCGAACGGCGCGCGGAGCTGGCGGTCAACGGCATCCGCGCGCTCCAGGACATTGCCACCCGCACGGGCGGCCTGGGCGCCGTGCATCCGCGCCCAGGCCGGGTTGCTCTGGCGAATCTCGCCCTCGGGCGTGAGCACCTGGATGCCGATGGGCGACTGTTCCACCAGGGCGCGAAAACGGCCTTCCGAGTCGCGCAGGCGTTCGCCGGTTTCGCGGTTCAGTATCAGGCTCATCATCACCACCATCACGACGTAGCCGAACGGCGCGAGCTGCGGCATCTCGAACACGCCGGAACGGGCCAGTACGCCCTGTACGGTGAACAGCACGAAGATCCCGATCCCGGCCAGCAGGAGCAGGGTGGTGGCCTGGTGGTGGCGTCGGTAATGCCGGATCAGCGTGGCCAGCGCAAAGCCGAACACCAGGAAGACCACGACAACGCCGAAGCCGAACCAGGGGCTGATGGTGCCCACCGCCAGGGCCACGGTTTCACCCCAGGGCAGTTCCAGGATGCGGAGTTCGTCGATGCTGCGGAACTGCATGCTGTAGGGCTGCAGGGTGTTGACGATCCAGAGGATCACCAGAAGGACCAGCAACCCGGTGATCAGTCTGCGGGCGGGTGTCTGGGTGTGGGCCGCGACGAAGGCGGCAAACAGCACGTAGAACGGGCCCAGCAGATAGACATTCAGCGTGAGTGCGCGGGTGTAGGCGTCGATGCTGTCGGCCTGGTACGTCTGCGCTGACCCGATGGCGAGCAGCACCATCAGGGCGCACATCGCGGCGAACAGCCGGTGTTCCGTTCGCCGTGCGCTCTGCCAACTGTGCAAAAGGTGGCTCATGGTGGCGTAGGCCGCCAGGCCGGCAGCCAGATAAAGCGAAGGAGCCAGAACGCCGTTCATTGGCCCTCCGTTGCGGTTTCCGCGTGTCGTAACATCCCTTTACCCCCCCTGCGGCGAAGCGCTCCGGGCCTGTCAGGTGTGTTCATGTGCCCTGTCGCTACAGTACAAAAGACCACGCGCGCGCGCCCCGGTTCGTGCGCCGGCCGGGCCGTGCCAGGCTAACGCCGTCTCCATGTCTGCGGATGGCCCAGCGGACCCGGACTAAAGATAAGGTGTGAGCAGGCGCGCGGCGCCGTCGCGCAGCTGTGCGGGCAGTGGGCGGGCATGAACCTCGTCGAGTGTCAGGGGATGCGATTGATCGCGCAGATGGTCGGCCCAGGTGGCCAGCTCCCCGCCCAGCCCGGCGTCCAGACATTCCAGGTTGAACTCGAAGTTCAGGCGCAGGCTGCGCGGGTCCCAGTTGGCGGAGCCGACCAGGGCCCATTCGCCGTCGACCAGCATCAGCTTGGCGTGGTTGAAGGGGGGTGGTGTCAACCACAGGCGGCAGCCGCGCTCCAGCAACTCGGCCTGCTGCGGGCGGCTCGCCCATTCCACCAGCCGCAGGTTGCTGCGGGACGGAATCAGGATGTCGACCTCCACGCCGCGCAGCGCCGCAGCCTTCAAGGCGCCGGTCAGTGCCACGTCCGGCAGGAAGTACGGGGTAACGATGGTGACCCGTTCGCGCGCCTCGGCCAGGGCCGACTGCAGGGTGAAGTTCAGGACCTCGAAGTCCTCGTCCGGGCCGTCGGGCAGACCTCGACAGGCGCGGGCCCCGGCGCGCTCGACGTTCTCCGGGAACCACTGCGAACCGTCCAGGCGTTCGCCGGTGGCGAACAGCCAGTCTTCCACGAAGACCCGCTGCAGCTGGCTGCAGGCCGGGCCGCGCAACTCGAAGTGGAGGTCGAGTATCGGGCGCGGCCCCGGGTCGGTGTGGCTGTGACCGCGGCGGATGTTCATGCCGCCGGTAAAGGCGCGGGTGCCGTCGATGACCAGCATCTTGCGGTGGTTGCGCAGATTGAATGCGGCCAGACTGCGCGGGAGGTGCACGGGCATGAATGCAGCGGCCGGAATGCCCGCCCGGCGCAACTGGCGCAGCGTGTTGCGGCGGCTGTAACGGGCCCCGATGGCATCGATCAGGATCCGCACCTGAACGCCCCGGTCCTGTGCCTGCTGCAGGTGGGCGATGAAGCGTTCGCCTACCCGGTCGTAGTCGAAGATGTAAGTGGCCAGGGTGATGCTGTACCGGGCTGCGTCGATCGCATCGAGCATGCGGGCATAGGTGCGGTCGCCGTCGAACAGCGGTTCGATGGCGTTGCCTCCCGCCAGGCGAAACGGACTCAGGCGATCACCGGAATGCAGCAGGCGCCGCCAGCGTTCCGGGGGCTCGGCAAGGGTGGCTTTGCCGGCGCTGGGGTCGGCGATCAGGTAGCCCTCGCGCAGCGCATGGGCCCGCCGCCGGATGCGATTGACCCCGAACAGCCAGTACAGGAGCGAGCCGCCCAGGGGCAGCAACACGATCAGCCCGACCCAGGCGATGATGGTCCCGGTGTCGCGTCGTTGCAGCAGCGCGTGCACCACGCTGATCGCCGCCAGGGCAAAAACGACGGCGGCGACGATACTGGCGATCCAGCCTGTATCCGGCACGAACGGACTCCTTGTGTGCGTTTTCCGACCGCCCCGTGGAACGTCGGGCGCGTGCCCGCTACAGTACGCGGGCCCGGCCCGGCGTAAAACCCCGGCCCATCCACGTCCGCGAGACCGCCGATGACCGATATCGAAACCCCCAGCCTGTTCGCCAACAGCGGCGAGCAGCTACCGCTGAAGGACTTCACCGAGAAGGCGTACCTCGACTACTCCATGTACGTGATCCTGGACCGTGCGCTGCCGCATATCGGCGACGGCCTGAAGCCGGTGCAGCGGCGGATCATCTACGCGATGAGCGAGCTGGGACTTTCTGCCACCGCCAAGTACAAGAAGTCGGCGCGCACCGTGGGCGACGTACTTGGCAAGTTCCACCCGCACGGGGACTCGGCGTGCTACGAGGCGATGGTCCTGATGGCGCAGCCGTTCTCCTATCGCTATCCGTTCGTCGACGGGCAGGGCAACTGGGGCTCGCCCGACGATCCGAAGTCGTTTGCGGCGATGCGCTATACCGAGTCGCGCCTGTCGCGCTACGCCCAGCTCCTGCTCTCCGAACTCGGGCAGGGCACGGTCGACTGGGTGCCCAATTTCGACGGCGCGCTGGAGGAGCCGAAGATGCTCCCGGCACGGCTGCCGAATGTGTTGCTGAACGGTGGCTCCGGGATCGCGGTGGGCATGGCCACCGACATTCCGCCGCACAACCTGCGCGAGGTGGCCGCCGCCTGCGTGCACCTACTGGAACACCCGAAGGCAACGGTGGCCGAGCTGTGCGAACACCTGCCGGCGCCGGATTTCCCCACCGAGGCCGAGATCATCAGCCCGCCGGCCGACTTGCGGAAGGTCTACGAGACCGGGCAGGGCTCGATCCGCGCCCGCGCGCGCTACGAGCGGGAAGGCGACGACATCGTGGTGACAGCGTTGCCGCACCAGGTCTCCGGGGCCAAGCTGCTGGAGCAGATCGCCAGCCAGATCCGGGCCAAGAAGCTGCCAATGGTCGAGGACCTGCGCGACGAGTCCGATCACGAGCACCCGACCCGCCTGGTGATCACCCCGCGTTCGAACCGGGTGGACGTCGAGGCGCTGATGGCGCACCTGTTCGCGACCACGGACCTCGAGAAGACCTACCGCGTGAACATGAACGTGATCGGCCTCGACGGCCGGCCGCAGGTGCGCGACCTGGCGGGGCTGCTGGGCGAGTGGCTGGAGTTTCGAATCGAGACCGTGCGCCGGCGTCTGCAGTGGCGCCTGGAGAAGGTGCAGGCCCGGCTGCACGTGCTGGAAGGCCTGCTGATCGCCTATCTCAACATCGACGAAGTGATCGCGATTATCCGCGAGCACGATCAGCCGAAACCCGAGTTGATGAGCCGTTTTGGCCTCTCGGATATCCAGGCCGAGGCGATCCTGGAGCTGAAGCTGCGCCACCTGGCGAAGCTCGAGGAGATGAAGATCCGCGGCGAGCAGGACGAGCTCTCGAAGGAGCGCGACCAGCTGGAGAAGACTCTGGGCTCCGAGCGTCGCCTGCGCACCCAGGTGCGCCGCGAGATCGAGAAGGACGCCGAGGACTACGGTGACGAGCGCCGCTCGCCGCTGGTTCAGCGTGCGGCCGCACAGGCGCTGGACGAATCGGCGCTGGTGCCCACCGAGCCCCTGACCATCGTGCTCTCGGAGAAGGGCTGGGCACGCGCGGCCAAGGGCCACGACGTGGATGCCACTGGCTTGAATTACAAGGCGGGGGATGCCTTTCAGGCCGCCGTGACCGGGCGCAGCAACCAGCCGGTGGTGTTCATCGACTCCACCGGGCGTACCTACACCATCGCCGCGCACACCCTGCCGTCGGCGCGTGGCCAGGGCGAGCCATTGTCGGGCCGGGTGAACCCGCCGGAGGGGGCGCGCTTCGTCGGCATCGCCACCGGGGCGGAGGAAGATCGCTGGCTGCTGGGCTCCGATCACGGCTACGGCTTCATTGCGAGGCTTGGCGATTTGCTGGGTCGCCAGAAGGCCGGAAAGAGTGTGCTGAGCGTGCCGGCCGGGGCGGCCGTGCTGCAGCCGGCGCCGGTGCGCAACCCGCACGAGGATCACATCGCGGTGGTCACCACCCGCGGCTACCTGCTGGTGTTCGTGGCGAGCGGTCTGCCGGAGCTGGCGCGCGGCAAGGGCAACAAGCTGGTGGGTATCCCGTCGGCCGCGCTCAAGGATGGCTCCGAGCGGGTGCTCGGGGTGGCCGTGTTGGGGCCGCAAGACACCCTGATGGTGCATGCGGGCAAGCGCTTCAAGGCGCTGGCACCGGCGGAATGGGCGGAGTATGTCGGCGAGCGTGCGCGCCGCGGACGCCAGCTCCCGCGTGGTTATCAGAACGCGGATCGACTGGAAGTGCGTCCGGCCTGAACCAGGAGGCGTGCCGGTGGTCAGTGATGCGGGCGGCGCTTGAATTCGCCCGCGCTGCCCCGACTATTGCGTCAACCCCTGGCATTGATTGATGGAGTACAGGAAAGCTTCATGAAACGTATTGTGCTGTTTCTGGCGACCAACTTCGCCATCCTGATTGTCCTCAGCATCACCCTTCGCATCCTCGGGGTGGAAAGCATCCTCGACGAGCAGGGGGTCGATCTCGACCTAACTGCATTGCTGATCTTCGCCGCCGTATTCGGTTTCGGCGGGTCGTTCATCTCGCTCGCCATCTCCAAGTGGATGGCGAAGAAGACCATGAAGGTCCACGTGATCGACAAGCCGCGCAACGCCACCGAGCAATGGTTGCTGGAGACGGTGCAGCGTCAGGCCAAGCAGGCCGGGATTGGCATGCCCGAAGTGGGGGTCTACGACTCGCCCGACCCGAACGCCTTTGCCACCGGCATGAGCAAGAACAACGCCCTGGTGGCCGTGAGCAGCGGGCTGATGCAGAACATGGGGCAGGGCGAAGTCGAGGCCGTTCTGGGGCACGAGGTCGGCCACGTCGCAAACGGCGACATGGTGACGCTGGCGCTGATCCAGGGCGTGGTGAACACCTTCGTGATCTTCCTGTCGCGCGTGATCGGTCACTTCGTGGACCGGGTGATTTTCAAGAACGAGTCCGGTCACGGGCCGGCGTTCTGGATCACCGCCATCGTGACCGAGATCATCCTCGCGATTCTGGCCTCCATGATCGTGTTCTGGTTCTCGCGTCAGCGCGAGTTCCGTGCCGACCAGGCGGGTGCCCGCTTCGCCGGACGCGACAAGATGATCGGGGCACTCGAGTCGCTGGCGCGGGCCTCTGGCCGCCCGGTGGACATGCCCGACCAGATGGCGGCCTTCGGGATCCGCGGCGGTATGGCCCAGGGCCTGAAGAAGCTGTTCATGAGCCATCCACCGATCGAGCAGCGCATTGCCGCGCTGCGCGCCAACGGCTGAGCGCCGCTTAGGGGGTCGTATGAGGGCCGTTCTTCGGGGCGGCCTTTTGCGTTCGCGGACCCTTGCCGTCTGACGGAGCGGTACCAACCCGGTGCAGGTGGTGACCGGGGAGCCCCGCGCTCGGGGGAGCCGCCACCACGATCAGTAGTAGCGCCCGCGTCCGGGTTCGCCGCCGGCGGCGAGGGCCGCATCCCCGACGAAGGGATTGCTGCGGCGTTCCTCGCCAAAGGTGGACTCCGGCCCGTGGCCGGGCACGAATCGGGTGTCGTCGCCCAGCGGCCAGAGTTTGTCAGTGATGGATGCGATCAGCGCGCGTCCGTTGCCGCGGGGGAAGTCGCTGCGCCCGACTGCGCCGTGGAACAGGACGTCCCCGACGAGGGCAAGCCGGCTTTCGGGGTCGTGGAAGATCACGTGGCCGGGGGTATGCCCGGGGCAATGCAGCACACGGAGCGTGGTCTGTCCCAGATCGACGGTGTCGCCGTCTTCCAGCCACTGGTCGGGCACCAGCGGCGGGATCTCCGGGAAACCAAAGATCTGCGCCTGGGCCGGGAGCTGGTCCAGCCAGAAGGCGTCGTGGCGATGCGGCCCGATGACCGGAACGCCGGTGCGGGCCGCCAGGTCGGCGGTGGCCCCCACGTGATCCAGGTGGCCGTGGGTTAGCAGGATCTTCTTCAGGTGAACGCCGTGGTCGCGGGCGATGCGCTCCAGGGTCTCGGCATCCGCGCCGGGATCCACCCATGCCGCCGCCCCGGTGTGGTCACACCAGATCAGGGTGGCGTTCTGCGCCAGCGGTGTGACGGGGTGGCTCAGGTGACGAAGCATGGCGGTGAATCCGTGAACGCAGTCGACTTTTGGCGAGTCCCCGGCGGCTCGTGCACGCACCCGGGAATAGATTTGGCACAAGCGCGTCTTAGGAGGTATGCAGGTCTTCAATGGTACGTGATGTGACGAGACGGTGAAATTTGCGACCCCCTGCGCTTTCACTGGTTGACAATAATATCGTCATATTAGAAGATTTGCATACACTAATCGCTGTCCCCCCTGGCAGCGGTTAGTGGACTCCTCCATCCTCCTTTGGTGGTTTTCTTGGCGCGGGCTTTGACCCGCGCTTTTTTTTGCCCGCAATTCGCCTCGCGCGGTCCGGCGTGTCTACCATACCCCTCCCCGAAAACTCTGCGGATTGCCAACCTCCCATGCCCCGACGCCTGAACAGCCTGCGCACCGCGGTGTTGTCATTCGTGTTGCTGCCGCTCTTGTTGTTGATGGCGGCGGTGGTGGCGCTGGGGCTGCGCGAATTCCAGATCCAGATGGAGAATCGCATGCAGGAGGATATCGAGCTGGTGGCGCGCTCGATCCGTCTGCCGGTATCCAGTGCGATGCTGCAGGATGATGTCTCCGGTGTGCAGGAGTCGCTGGATTCGCTGTTCCAGATCGAAGAGGTGTTCGGGGTGTACGTGTATGACGCGGAAGGCGGGATGGTGGCCTCCAGTGGTCCGCCCAGTCCGACCCTGCAGCGGCGCGGGGAGGCCCGTGTCATCAGCGAGACCGGGAGCCTCGGCGCCTTCGGCGAGCATCAGGGTCGCGAGACCTTTTCCTTCTTCCTGCCGCTGTCCGATCCGGCCGGGCGGATCGTGGGACTGTTGCAGGTGACCCGTGACGTCACCCCGTTCCGTGCCTTTGTGGCCCAGCTCCAGTGGCAGGGCGTGTTGATGATGCTCGCGGTCAGCATTCTGTTCCTGCTGGTCGTGCTGCTGGGGTACCACCGCGCCGTCGGCCGGCATGTCTCGCGGCTGATGCTCGCGATGCATGCGATCGGTGATGGCCAACGTGGCCTGCGTGCCCCGGAGGACGGGCCGTCGGAGTTGCGCGGGCTGGCAGTGTCAATGAACCGAATGATGGAGCGCCGCGAGGCGTCGGAGGCGGAGCTGGAGGCACGGCGCCACGAGCAGGTGCGCCTCGAGGAGAAGTTGCGGCACTCGGAGAAGCTGGCGGCGATCGGTCAATTGGCGGCGGGCGTGGCACATGAGCTGGGAACGCCGCTCGGGATCATTGCCGGGCGGGTACAGCGCGCTGTCCGGCACCTGCCGGAGGCCGACCCCGCGCGCAAGGAGATGGAAGCGTTGCAGGCCGAACTCGAGCGGGTGGAGACCATTGTGCGGCAGTTGCTGGACTTTGCCCGCCGCAATCCGCTGCAGGAACGCTCGCTGGATCTCGCGCAACTGGCCGGGGATCTGGTCGAGCGGGTGCGGGGTCGCCATACGGCGCGCGCGGTGCGGTTCCGTGTCGAGGGCGCGCCTCTGGTAGTGGCGGCCGACCGGCTGCGTCTGGGCCAGGCGCTGGAGAATCTCCTGGAAAACGCGGCGCAGGCGGCGGCGGAGGAGGTCCGGGTCCACTGGCAGGTGGAAGACGGCCGGGCCGTTCTGGTGGTTGCCGATGACGGTCCCTCTGCCGGGCGCGGGATCGACGACGAGCAGGCGGCACGTCTGTTCGAGCCGTTCTTTACCACCAAGCCCACCGGCGAGGGAACTGGACTGGGGTTGGCTGTTGTCCAGGTGGCACTGGAAGATCACGGCGGTACGGTAATGCTGGATCGTAGTGTGGCCGGGGAGACCCGGTTTGTCGTGTCCCTTCCGCTGACCACGGACAATGAACAGGAAACAAGTCCATGAATGCGCCCCAACACGCCCCCCGCGAGGCGGTCCTTGTCGTGGAGGACGACCGCGGGCATCGCGAGTTACTGAACGAGGAACTGACCGAGGCGGGATACGTTGTCACGGCGGTGGGAAGCGCCGAGGATGCCACGCAGGCGCTCGCGCAGGAGGCGTTTAGCCTGGTGGTGAGTGACCTGCGCCTGCCCGGCGCCGACGGCTTCCAGGTGCTGCAGGAGGCACGTGCCCGAGTGCCTGCGCCAGGTTTCATCATGCTTACGGGGTTCGGGACCATTGACCAGGCAGTGGCCGCGCTGAAGGCGGGGGCCGACGATTTTTTGACGAAGCCGGTGGATCTCGATCATCTGCGTTTGGCCGCGGACCGCGTGACCGAGGCGCGACGCCTGAAGGACGAGGTGCGCCGGTACCGTGAGGTACTGGCGCAGTCCGATGGTTTTCACGGCATGCAGGGACGCAGCCCGGCGATGCTGCGGCTGTTCGAACTGATCCGGCGTATCGCGGTCGCCGACGGCAGTGTCCTGATCACCGGCGAGTCCGGGACCGGCAAGGAGTTGGTGGCGCGGGCCCTGCACGCGGAAAGTGATCGCGCCGCCGGGCCCTTCGTCGCGATCAATTGTGCCGGTATCCCCGAGGCCCTGCTGGAGTCGGAACTGCTGGGGCACGTGGCGGGCGCCTTCAGCGGTGCCAAGGGCGCACGCCGCGGCCTGTTCACGGAGGCCGATGGCGGAACCCTGTTCCTGGACGAGATCGCCGAGATGCCGGTGGCGATGCAGAGCAAGCTGCTGCGCCTGTTGCAGGACGGGCGCGTGCGTCCGGTGGGTGCCAACGAGGAAATCGAGACGGACGTGCGGATCGTTGCCGCCACCCACCAGGACCTGCAGGCGCATATCGCCGAGGGCCGTTTCCGCGAGGATCTCTACTACCGTCTGGAGACCTTTCGCATCGAGATCCCGCCGTTGCGCGCGCGTGGCGACGACATCGAGCACCTGGCCCTGCAGTTCCTGCAACAGCAGGCGCTCGCGCGCAGCCTGCCCGAGCGGCGGCTGAGCCCGGAGGCCCTGCGCGCACTGGTGCGCTATTCCTTCCCCGGGAACGTGCGCGAACTGGCGAGCCTGATGGAACGCGCCGCCACCCTGGCCGCGGGCGAGGTGATCGAGACCCGCGATCTGCCGGAGCGCGTGTTCGAGGGCGGGGGCGAGAGCCCCGGCGCGCCGAGTGGTGACGGGCCGGATGCGGGTGCACCGGTCCCGGGGATCGGCGACGACTGGCAGTGGCCGACCCTCGAGGAGCGCGAACACGACTACATTCAGCGGGTCATGGAGCATGTTGACGGCAACAAGCAGCGCGCCGCCCGGATCCTCGGCATCGGCCGCAAGACGCTTTATCGCAAGCTCGGGGAATCCGACCCGTCGTGACATCCTGACCCGGATCGGTCTGACTCATGTGTCATTCTGACTCGGTTTTCCGTTGCCTTTCGCGCGAGCAGCGTACGCGAATATATTGCCTATCTGTCTGTTTTATAGGATCCAATCCGGATAAATTTCATTTTGGCACGGCGTGTGCTCCTCCTTTGGACAGCAATCGAGGAATCAGAAACGTGATGCCGTCTTCATTCCTCCTCACACGGTTGCGCGGAGCGGGCGCTACGTCACCGGACCCCGTGGGGCGATGGCGGCCTCGCTCCAGGATCCGAACGAACCAATGGATACAAAGGAGAAAGATGATGAATATGCGCAAGACGATGCTCGCAATGGCCCTGACCTCGCTGTTCGCCGTGGGTGGCGCGGCCTCTGCCCAGGACGGTGGCGGCGGTGACATGGGTGGTGCCCAGGGTGGCCAGCCGCCGGCCCAGGAAGGCGGTGCTGGCGGCGGTGCCGGTGGTGCTGGCGGTGGTGCCGGTGCCGGTG